>JAGLRO010000041.1 GCA_023136245.1 Candidatus Heimdallarchaeota archaeon | reverse complement strand
GAAAGAAAAGGTACTTTTGTTGCAACACTTGTTTGAATCAATTCAAGAAGCACTTTGACGAAGATAAGGAATAATTTAATATCTTAGTTATCAAGAGAAATGACATTTATTTTTTTCATTTTCAAAAAACTATATCCTATCTTTAATAAAACTAAGATGAATAATAACCTACAAAACTCCTCCAAGTAATTTATTGCAGTAATCATTTTAAGTAATTGCTCAAAAGACATTGGATCAAAAAATATCGTATCTTTTAAGAAGACAATAACTATATTTAGTGTTTTAGCAGCAAACAAGAGAAAAACTAATGATATTGAGAAGATTTTTTTAGCTAGTTGGAATTTGTTGCTTTCATTCTTGTTAACCATCTTTAATGCGGTTACAACACAACCAATTAAAACTGATAAACTTATGAATTGAGCACACAAAACACCTGTTTTAAATAATCTTGAAGCAATTTGTTCTTGTCCCTCCAACATTGCTATTGTATTGATTCCAAATCCTAACAAGGCTACAAATAAAGTCAAACTTAAAGCAAAAATTACACTCATTGGAAGGATTTTGTTTTTTTGCAAAAAGTATGAATTCTTGTGTTTCTTCCATAATTTCACAATAATAAACAAGATTAATCCCCCAGAAATGACGTCAACTGTTATGACTGAATAGACAAACCAAAGAATATTCTCTTGATTCCAACCAACCCTTTTCATAAATATAAATCCGTTCAAAACGTAAGATGAGAAGAACAGAATAATTAGTGTATAAATGTACTTTAAACTGGATCTACTCTTAGCTATAGTGTTGTCATTATTCTTCGAACTTAACAAGAATATTCCAATTAGTATAATTAAGGTTAGAAAAATTGTTGCTGTTTTTCCATTTAGCAAAGGATATCCGAGAAACCAAAAATCAATTTGATACCAGGTTTTAGCTGCAAAATATTCATGATTTCTTTCGAAACCAATTCTCACAAGTTGATCATTTTTGAAAACGAAGAAAAGAATAGCAATTAATGAACATGTGATAATGGCAATTGAGTCTTTAGCATAATATGAATCATATCTACCTTCTAATCTTTTTACGTTTGATTCTTGGTTTTCTTGATTGTTTCCCTTTTTAGCTTCTAAAGATGACAACAAAACACTGAATATTATGAAATAAATTAACGAGTAGCAAATGAAATAGAAAAAAGATAAAATGTATTGACTGATGTATAAATGTGTTTCACCTCTCCAATTGAGATTTAAATTAAAGATGTATGATATGATCAGTTGAGTAGCCACAGATGCTAGTAGAACATATAATAGTGAATTGGGGAATGAATTTGTTGATTTATTTTTGTTTCTCTTTTTCTCATTTATAATCAATCTTACAAGATATAGGAAAATGAGAACAATGACAATTATGTTAAAAAATCTAGCTGAAAAATGGATGCCTTCAAGAATGACAGTTAGAGGACGAATTTCTAGATTTAAGAAGCGATTGTTCAGTTCTCGAATTATAACTAATAAAGCTGAAGTAATTCCTGATAAACTGGTAAAAGCTAAACCAGAAAATAGAACTTTTTTATTTTTATGCTTTATATTTTTAGTCTGTTTTGAAATTCTTTGTTTATTTGAAACTATAAGATATAGGAAAATAAAAACGTTGGTTAAAGTTTCGAACACAATCAAAAATAAATATATAAATGTCTTGCCTTCATAATAGAATATTTCTTTGGAACATATAAATAGTAAAAACACTGTGAGTGCTGATAAACTAGCAAAAGAGGACAAAATAAATTTAAATTTACGTTTATCATCCCTTTTTTGTCTGAATTTACTAAATGAAATTAAAGCTAGGAAAATAAACAAGAACAAACTGGAACTAAAAGGTATTTCATATGTTCTTATTGAGCTAAAGATCAGATAATCAGCATAAGCCATCGATCCTCTGACAAGATTATGAAAACCCAATTTACCTAAGAAAGCAATGTTTGAAAATGATTGATTTTCTATAGTAAACAAAAGAAGAACAATAGCGAATATAGCATAAAACAAGATATCATGTTCTTTTTCAGATTTCATGGTTAATACAGACACAACTTTTTCTTGCTTTCTTCTTCTTAGTAGAATGAAGATTGAAAATCCTAAAAGCGCTAACAATGGGAGAAGAGTGAATAAAGATGAAAATGTTACAGGGGGTATTGCCCTGCTTATTGTAATTTTAGAATCTCCAATATCTTCCTTATATTCTTGTAGTAATCCCTTTGAGTTATATCTAAAATAGTAACCTTCTTTTCTAATTATGGTGCTATACAAATTATCTTCAATCATATACTCTTGTGTTTCAAGAATCTGAAAGAAAGCATCTGTTATCGGTATTAGGGTAATATTCATAATGCTGAAATTTCTTGAAGTAAATACATTGACAGCTGAATCAAAACTTATTTTGTTTACCCCAAAATTGCCTGTTTCGACTAAATTTATCACAATATCGAATTCGTCTTGAAATTCACTATATTGAATGATATTAGCTATTAACAGAGAATTTCCAGTAAAACTAGATCTCTCATCAAAAAATATTGAATTCCCTCTTGTTTTCACTTTCAAGTAAAATGGGTTGAATAACTCTAGTTTCGAACTAAAAACAGATGATTGCGCAAGACTTGAGCTTAAAACGATTATTACGAGTGATAATAACAAAAGTTTCTTCTTTTTCCCCATTTTTTGATATCTCCGATAGTGATATAGTAAACAGTTAAAGCAAATATAAGTTTTCTTCATTAATTAACCATGTTGTGCAATAAAAGACACAATAATCTCAGCTATTTTATTTAGTAACTGTTCTCTCTGTTCATGAAAGAATATGATGTTTTTATCAGACACTTATTAATGTTCTATTCCTGTTTTTCTTACATTTCGTAAGCTATATCAATGTTTTAACACATAAACGTATAATGATAAGTATAGATTTGGATCTCAGTAATAAACGGAAAATCACTACCATTGATTTCATTGGTTCAGTTACCTTTCCCGTTGGTTATTTTGCTCATTTACTTCGTGGTCTCGACTATACTACTTTTCTGCCTTTTATTAGCTTAAAACCTCAAAGATTGGTTTTCATATACTGGCAACCCTTCACAGAAAATTGCTTATCTCTGGATTATTTGCTTGATCTTAGAGCTCGTCTTGTTCAAAAATACTATACTGGAGATGTTATGAAGGTTACAGATTATGATATTAAATCTTTTAAAGGAAAACAAGCTCACTTCCTTTCTGGTACTTGGATGAATCAGAAATTCAAATTAAATGGAATCTTTGAATTGATGGCTCTTAAACACGATAATCTCTTAGTTTTATTTGATTTATCAACTTCAAAAGGAAATCATCAGAGCGAATCCATGAAAGAATTAAAACAGATAAGATTAACTTTTAGCCTGAATGAGTGAAAAATCTATGTTCAACTATCATGCAATTTATTTATTTGTTGGCAAAATTTATATATTCTTCAACAAAGCTGTGCAAAGAGAAAAATCTGGAGTATCCTGATGAAAGTTCAAAAGAAATTGTTATTGATTGTTCTTGTTAGTCTTGTTGCTTTATCTTCTATCCCTCGTTCAATTCAAGGTGTAGATCTTCATGCAGATTCTGCAGCTAGTTTGGTTGAAGGAGCCAATGAAGAATATTTGGTTGTCTTTAGATATGACAGAATATCTAATGATAGAGTTGTTGAAGAACAAATTAGAGCAAGACTATGCAAGAGGACTCCAACTGAATTTCAAACGATAGATGTAAATGATTTAGTTGTCACTTCGAAAGATTTTGAGTTTAGTGATAGAGAATATTCTATTAATCAAACTGAATTAGTTTATCTGGATGGAATAGCATATCTTCTTTTAGCAGTGGAAGAAATAGCTTCTACTAACCTAGTCTTCTTCATTATGACTTCTGAGGATAATGGACTAACATGGTCTAATTATAGATTCCTTACAAACACTTCAACAATATTCACTAACTTCAATTGGTTTGATGCTGTCAAAACCCAAAATCAAGTTTTTATAGCTTACAGCTTTAGATTAACTTCCTCTATAAATAGAACAATGAGATTCTTTGTTGAAAAATTTCCTTTACTGTCTCCATCTACAATAGAACAAACATCAGTTCATTATGGTGATGATTTTGAGCTATTTAATTATGACAATGTTGTGTATCTGGTTTCAACAGATCCAACTGGATTGGAACCATTTTCTCAAGTCAGATTAACTACAGTTTCATCAAATGGAATGTTGTTTTCAGGTGTAACAGCGCTAATGGGTGCTCCTGAAAATAGAGCTGCTTATTTCAATCCATCAGTCACTTATTGGGAAAATGGATTCTTTGTTGCTGCACATGATAGAAGGCTTGATGTATATGATGTTGTACAGAATATCTCTTTTGAAGAATATTATCTGTGGGGAGCTAAAGTAGAGGATTTTGGACCTGATGGTGATTTAGCTACAGAACCAACGGTTACATCAATCGTTGTTGTAAAAGAAGATACTGATGGTTATTATCGAATGGATCCTAGTGTGACAGTATACTTAGGAGAAATATTCATAGCTTATACTGTAGGTGAGGGGAGACGTTTTGGTGGAGGATGGCCAGAAATTGGTTTCAGCTTCAGTAAAGATGGTAAAACATGGACTAATGATTATTTAGGAACGTTTAGTCTGTTTCTTAATCCCGGTATTTATTTTGCAATAGCAACTGTGGGTCTATTTGTTTTAGCTATGCCATGTTTGTATTTCTACAATAAATTTAGAAAAGGGAAATAATTCCCTATTTTCTTGTTTTTTGTTCAAAATTACTTCTGAAAAGAATAGTTTTTTATAATTCTCTAGCTATTTTTCTAATATGCCCAATACAGGATATAACACATTTGTAATAATTCTTGGTTTTTGTCTGTTGGGATTACCAATTATGATGATTTCCATGAGTACAGCTCCTCCTGGACCTATGAAATTCCAGAGTACGATCAATTTTAGCCCAATAACTGGAGATTCACAGAGTGGGATTTATCTAAACGAAACAGTACAAATCAATGGAAGCTCTGAAGATTATTGGGATTATGTAAAACCATTGTCAGAACTATCGTATATCAACAATTTAACTGAATTGATTTTAACTGAACAAGATTTTATGGAAAATGCGAGTATTGATGATTATGTTGGTTTCAGTAAGAATGTACATGTTTTTATCCTCGAAATGATTATTGAACAGGTTCCATCATACACTGAAACGATGAGTAGATATTTGGATTTATTTGATTCTTCTAATGGTACTTTTCTCTCATATATGTATCTGTTAGATGATTATCATGCATTTTACTATACAGAACCAACATACCCAAGGGTAAATGATACTATTAATACGATTTATACTAATTTTGTTTCTCTTGAGTATTTAGTCTCAGTGACTTTCTATGCAAATGTTGATGTTGATGGAGTGCAAATGACATCAGAATTCAATAGATTACTTCTTCTGGATAATTTAGGGAATTTGTTATTCTTTGTTAGCAATGAAGCACCTTGGACTCAAGTAACTTAAATCTCCCAATATCTCTGTAAAGTGATCCAAATGACTTCTAAATGGAGACTATTGAATCTATCAGAACTACCTTGGATAAAAACTCAATCAGTTTATCATGCTGTATCGCTAATTCAAGATGAGTTCGGAACTCCAAACACACTAATTTTAACTTGGCCAAATCAAGCTTATGTTTGTATAGGATTGCATCAAATAATTGACCTATCAGTAGAACTAGAATATATCAAATCAAACAACCTACCTTATGTTAGACGAGCTACCGGTGGTGGTTCAGTTTATCTTGATCAGAATCAGGTTTTTTATCAAATTATATGTAAGAAAGAAGATTATCCTTTACCTTTAGAAGACTTCTACAAAACTTTCCTAGAACCTGTAGTTAAAACTTACAGAGAATATGCAATTCCAGCAGAATACACTCCTATAAATGATATTATAGCAGATGATAGAAAAATAAGTGGAAATGGTGCAGTATCATTTGGTAAATCTAGAGTTCTAGTAGGAAATTTCATTTTCGATTTCCCAGCTTTAGAAATGTCTAAGATACTCAAAGTTCCTGATGAGAAATTCAGAGATAAAATAGCAAAATCATTAACGGAGAGAATGGGTAGTTTCACTTATTTTCTAGATCCCGTTCCAACAAAAAACGAAGTTGTTGAAACTTATTTAGAATATTTTCAGAAGATTCTTGATATTGAATTTTATCATGGAACTCTATCTGATGAAGAATTAGAGAAAATGAGTGAGATAGAGAAACTATATTCAACAAAAGAATGGGTTTACTATGTAGAGAAAAAAGGTGATGAACTCCTTCAACAGAAGATTAAGAGTGGTACTTATTTTTCGTTTAGAAACAAGAAATTTCCAGGAGGATTAGTTCAAATTTTTCTAAATTCTGAAAAAGGAAGAATCAAAGAAATAATAATTTCTGGTGATTTTACAATCTCCCCTCCTTACATCTTACCAGAAATTGAACTTGAATTAGTTGGGAAGAGATTGGATGAAGAAGTGCTTCTGAAGGTGTTATTAGGATTATACAGTACACTAAATATAGAAACTCCTGGTATCACTCCTATGCAAATAGCTGGTATGATTGTAGAAATTTATGAAAAAACTCGAAAATAGAAACTTTACTTGAAATCAGTTTTTCTGGAAAATTAATATATTCTCTTTTTGCATTATATTGTACAAACCAAAGATTATTTTGTCTATATTTTTCGTGATTGAATAATCCATGTTTTCAAATGCTTTAATTGTCATCTCAACAGATTTTGTTTCTTTTTTTGCTACAGTTGCATTTCCTATTATTATAACACAATATTTTCCAGGTTTTAATATTCGGTCCATTTCCATATACGCTTTTTCCATGTCCTTGTTGTATAATTCGATCTTGCTTTTTCCTTTACCTCTCACTCCAATAAACTCATCTTTAATTTTCTTGACGTCATAACCTAATACAGAAAATGAGTGTTTATCGTTATCTACATAATCCAGAGCTATTGAATAAGGTGGAGAAGTAATTATCCCATCAATTGAATGAGAGGGAATATCAAGTTTTCTCGCATCAGCAATCTGTAAATCTGTTTTTCCTAAAGATAATTTGCATTCTTTAATTAAATTGCTATAATCATTGATAGAATGAATCATTTTTTTTGAGTTCTTTTGAAATTGTAGTTTGAAATCTTTTCTTCTTCTCCTGCTTCTATCACTATGAGTGATTAATTCAGCAACTCGAAAGAAATTTCTCACATCTTCGTTTTCAATATCATTCACTCTATTTGTGAGATAAGGGATTATCTCATTTTCTGTGTACCTGCTCTTAGAGAGAAGTTTGTCGTTCAAATCAGAGTATAGCTCCTCTATTTCTGGAAGTACATCAACAGAGTTGGTTTTTACTTTTGAAATCAGATAACACACTTCAGATACATCTATACCTATAGAATTAATTCCTAAAAGCTGAGCTTCTAGAGCAGTTGTTCCACTACCAATGAATGGATCTAATACTGTATCTCCTTCTTTTAGATTCATAAAATTCAATAGAGACCGTATCATCTGTGGGTGAAATTTCCCTTTATACGGATAAAACCAGTGAGTTAGATACTGGTTTATTGATCTTGTAATATTCCTAGAAGTAATTTCTCTGTACAATGTTTTCTCCCTATTTATCTCTTCAAAATAAGCAGTTTTGTTTCTGAAGGAATCTATATCTGGTATCTCCTGAACATTGAAGGATCTTAGACTATTATCTATTTTATATTTTATTTCAAAGATATCTAGTTCCATAGTTGCAAGAACAAGCTCATAAATAAATTGAACATTCCAAAAAAGCTTGACATCAATTGATTCTTTTTCATTAGGTTTCATCAGGATCCTCTTTGAGAATATTCTCTTTATTTGTAACTCCCTTCTTATTTCTTTCTAGGAGAAATCTGTAACTTAATCCCCATAAGATACTAGCAGCTAATGTTATTAAAACTCCTAACGTTGAGAATAAGGTCCCCCATTGTTCTAGATCAGAAGTTGGAAAATTAGGTTGAAATTGTCCAGAAATATTTGAATCAAGTAAAGATGGTTTATCCATATTAACAAAAATATCAAAATGGAATGAAAATACTCCATTTGTAAAAGGCCAGAAACATGCTACATAAAATTGAGACATATCCATAAATATGTGGGAAAATACATTAATTGCAACGAATAGTGTAATCAGATTATTTCTCTTCGTTATAATCCATACTAAGAGCACTAAAACTATCTGAATGACAAAGGAATGCAAAATCATTCTATGACTCCAAAGTATATCTAAATCGTGGTAGATGGATAAAGGAGACAAAATAAGTATCCATAACCAGTTTCGTTTATTTTTTTTAAAGCAGATAACCATGTTAATTAACAAAGCAATACCAAAATGAATAGCTAAATCTGGAATAACAATCAACCTCAATGTTCTAATTACAAAAGTTATTTAATAAATTTATTAGTTTCGTATAGATTCCTAAGCAAAAGATTTTAAATTAACCCGATATTTCCTCTGTCTATGGACGAGTTCATTTTTCTAAATGGATTGATGATAGTCTCGGGTTTCATAGGAGTAGCAATATTTGTTCTTTTATTCTTTATATCAGCTCCTTATGGTCGTCATGTCAGGAAAGGATGGGGACCCATGATAAATAGTAAGTGGGGGTGGATTATAATGGAATCCCCAGCAATTATCATCTTTGTTGTATTATTTGCAATCGGAGATAGAAGAAGAGAGCTCGTTCCGATAATATTTCTTTTTTTGTGGTTGATTCATTATGTTCAACGAGATATAATCTACCCATTTTTCCTGAGAACTAATAAGAGGATGCCTTATCTCATTCTGTTTTTCGGGTTAATCTTTCAGACTTCAAATACATATATAATAGCTCGTTGGATTTTTACTTTATCGAAAACTTCTACATATTCTGTTTCTTGGCTAAATATACCAGCAATTGTGTATACCAATGCATGGTTGAGAGATCCAAGATTTATAATAGGAATAATTCTTTTTGCTGTTGGGTATATTATAAATCGTCATTCGGATTTTGTTCTCAGAAAACTTAGAAAACCTGGAGAAAAAGATTACAAAATTCCTTTTGGTGGTTTCTACAAATTTGTATCGAGTCCCAATTATTTTGGTGAATTAATACTATGGATAGGTTTTGCACTAGCAATTTGGTCATGGCCAGGTTTTCTGTTTGCTTTCTGGACAACTGCTAATCTTCTTCCACGATGCAAATCTCATCATTTATGGTATAAGGAAACATTTCCAGATTATCCAAAAGAAAGAAAGGCACTTATTCCATTTGTTTTCTAGTCTTTTCAAATTCAGATAAGAAAATCGATAAATCTGATTTTTTTACTAATCGATAGCTCGGTTTGTAGGTCTTTCTGAATAAAGGTGAGTGAGATATTAGAGGTATTTGATTTACATCTTCAGATGCAGTAGATATTTCAGCAACAATTCTAAACCAACGTTCTAGAGATTTCTTTCCCCCCTCAGGAAACAATATTCTCCCCTCTTCTACCAGTGAGAGTAAATTACTCCATCTCTCTTTAAATAGATCTGGTTCTTTTGACATTCCATCCTCCGCTTTAATAATTAAATTCCATAAGCTTTCAATATCTGTTCCATATTGATATTTCCATACACGCAAGTTAACTCTTCCTAGTTCTGTTCTATTGTCCAGAAGTTCAAAAAACTCATCAATCATCATAGGGGATTCAGCTTCATTCAATTCTCTTTCTAAATAATCTTTGAGTTGTTGAATATCACCAAATTTTGATAAATGATTCCATCCACAAGTTCCTTGTAAAATAAATTTATAAACATCTGCCCATTGAAGCAAAGGATATTTATTTATATGATATATTAATGGATTTAAATTTGGTTTTGTAGCAGTAACTTCGTTCAAATAGACTGGAATGTGCGAAACTTCCCTAGCAGATATTTTAAAATCTTCATGATTGTTCATTTAATCAAATCAAACTGTTTTTCGTAGTTATTTGTATATTGCTGTATTTTTATGTAAAGATTCCCTTTTTGAATAATCATCTTTAAATAAAATAATTCTGATTATTATCTATATGAGTGATTTATTCTGCCCCAAATGCGGTTCTAAACACGATACAAATGATAAGTATTGTCAATACTGTGGAGAAGATCTTGAGGATATAATAATTGAATATAAAAGCAAAAAACTTCCCATAAGATATCAAAATGGAACTGCTCAAAGTGGTCCCACTCAAAGAACAACACAATACAGTGGTTCTCAAACAGATTATGGTGAGGACTTCCACAGACGAAGAAGTAGACGTTATAGAGATGATGGCAGCTTTTTGAACGTTCTATTTAGCATTCTTTTCTTCTGGATGTGTTGTGGTCCGGGAGATTGCGATTGTAACTAGCTTCGTTAGTACTATTTGATTTTTCTTCTTTTGAATAATAGTATTAGATTTATAGCAAAAATTGAAAATAGAACCGGAATTAGAAAAGTAGTTTCATTTGTTTCGCTTTCTATTCTAAGTCTAAGGCCCCAATCGATTTTTTTCTCCAGTTGTACTATATTACTTATATTTGAGTACATCTCACCTGTGTCTTCAAAAGAGATTAAATAACCAAGATTCGAATATTTAAAGCTTAAGTTGTGATTTTCGAAGATGATTGTCTGACCAAAAATTCTCCCTCCTGTAAAACCTATTTGAATGTGATGACCTACATAGAATTCATCTTTGTAGCTGAAATCTGTTTCATACTCATGTTCTATAGTAGAGTAATTATCTCCATAATCTGTGTAATCTGTTCTGAAACTGAATGTTTCGTGATTGACTGGTAGAAAGATTCCATATATTCCATCCCAGTAATAATTGTTAAAGTAAATACTCATAATATCTAATGGTATTGAGCAATTGAAGAAGTTGGCAAATGGATCTAATACTCCATCAATCAAGAAATATTTCTTCGTAATTTCATCATATTCAAATCCTAGAATAATTGAATCAGAACCTGGATCATATGCAAACTGATG
>JAGLRO010000040.1 GCA_023136245.1 Candidatus Heimdallarchaeota archaeon | reverse complement strand
TAATAATACTCCTATATTTTGGTTAGGATACATAATTTCACCTGAAGATCCTCCTATCATACTTGTGTGTGTCCATGGACCCATAACAAGTTTAGCATTCCCTCGAGCACCATCTCCACCTGAATATTGATAGCCTACAAAAGCATCAATAGTTCCTTGAGTGAGAATATCGTACCATCCACCCATATGCAGAGAAGCAGCTTGAATATTTGAGTAATTGTTTACAATTCTACCTGCTTGCCACATTGAATCTAATTTCTCATGATCAACTACAATATCCAAGCTTTCTTGAGGAAAATTATTATTTTCCAACCAAGGTACAACGAGTTCGTTTCTAAATTCTCCTCCTCTAAACATAGCTTTGTAAGTGTCAGGTGTTGCTACAATGGGCAATTGACATTTTAGAGAATCAGGTGCATTTGGAGCCATTAGATATTGAGCGATACCTAAAGCTGAAAGACCCCATGTGCCTATTTTTCCATTGCTCCATGGTTGATTTTCTATCCAAGTTAAAGAATCATGTCCATCAGTCTGTTCTGTAAAAAAAGGCAAACCAATCTCTCCTTCAGATTCATAAAATCCTCTGAAATCCTGTAATATAACAACATAACCTTCTGACGTGTAACCAGACATCAAACTTAACATGTCTCTTCCATATGGTGTTCTTACAAAGATTACTGGTAATGACTCATTGATATCTATTGGAACAAAAACGTCTGTTGCAAGTTTTGTTCCATCTCTCATAGGTACATTGAAGGGTACTTTCACATAGTAGTTATAGTAAGTGCTGTTAGTCGGAAACTCCCAATCAAAAACTTGAGGATTTCCAAATCGTTGTGGAAGCAGTACAACTAATAAAGTTACAGTAGTTGCGATAACCAAACTTGATGCAATAATAACAGCAATCTGTTTTCTCACAATTATAGAGTAATTTGGTTAAATATAATTGTTTAGTAATCCCAGATCACCTTTGCTACCATATTACGTTACACAAGAATTATAAACACATGATAGGTGTCTGATTTGGTTGCATTGAAGATTCTGAAGAGATATTCATTTATGTTTTCAGTTATTCTATGTCTATCTTCAAGTATGCTTTTTGTTTCTGGAGCAACAAATGAAGATCTTCTTTATATGACAAATTATTCAACTGATGGTGGTTTAATTGAATCAATACCATTAAGAGATTCTGCTGGAAATTTACATACTTTCCTTCATTTACGCACTCTTGATGGAGAAAAACTAGTTCATCTTTATTATGTTGATGGAGAGCAAAATATTAGTGTAATTGAAGAAAGTGCAAGGGGAGTTCAAATCAGATGTACATATCAAATAGGAATAGTTTATTCTAAAATAACAGAAGGAGGGGAAATGATTTTCTATTTCTATACTTGGAATGTTTTAAGAGCAATGCAAGATGAGGTTGTCAGGATTCCACGTCTTGAGGTTTTCAACAATATCTTTAATTTTCGTGTTTTTTATGCTCAAGGTAAAATTCACATCTTTCATGATTATTTGTATGGTCTATTTGGAATGATGATGAATATCACCCATTATAGTGGTGTTCCTATAACTTTTTACGGTAATGAATTTGAACGGGAGTCTTTCTTCATTCCTTCTTCATCATGGAAACAGATTTTAGATTTTACTATTGATGGAAATGACAATATATGGTATCTGTTCAGATTCACTCCTCCTGGATATGAGTTTGGAGTAGGAATTGCTCAACTTGCAAATGGGAGTATCTTCTTCAAAACTAATCGAACATTCAGCAATGTTCTATATCCAGTCGAAAATTTCAAAGCTCAACCTGCAACTGGAGTAGAAAACACATCTTTCGTTTTTGCAACTCCTCAAACCTTTTTCTGGGGATCATTCAATGGCAGTAGAATAACAGAGAATTCACAAACAATCTTCTACTCGAATCCTGTTGATTTGTCTTACATATCAGAAAATAATGAACAAACTGTTCTGATCTCAGATTTGGTAGAGGACAGCACGAATGTAAATCTATACGTTGGTACTTTTGAAGAGAATCATTGGGTTTTTTCAGGTATTCAAAGTGAATATCCAATAAGTCAAGGGTATTTTTCGAATTACTTGAAAAACAGCGATTTCATTCTTATATATAATTCAACAGTTGAACCTTCCAAACACTCAAAGATTGGTGTGAGTTATAGAGAAAAACAAGCAAATGCTGTATTTATCATTACTAGTTATTCATTTCCTGTTTCTGGATATGTAGAGGGATTATCTACATACAGTCCTTTTGTTGAATTTTTCAGAACTAAATGGTATATTCCTGTTAGTGTCTTTGGAGCATTATTAGCTTTAATTGCCCTCTCCATTATTATTTGGAAAACAAGAGGAGAATCAATAAAGAAGTTTCTTGGAGATAAAAGAGTTGGAGAATATAAAGCATTTGTACTTGTTTTTGTTAATATTGGAAGATTCTTTTCGAATGCTTTTAGCACAGTTTTCACGATATGGTTTTCAAATAAGAGGAGGTCATTACTAACACTTACCGGTTTTATCATAACTGGATATTTGCTGAGTTCAGCAATTATCATAGCTCAATCTGAAGAATCTACAATGATCAAAGCTTATGAAAGAGCATTTTCTCTATCCGATGATGGGATTGTTTCCGCGCAGGTTACAACTACTTTTATAAGTCCTCCAGGGGATTCTCTGAATATTTCTTCAGATTATGCAAGTTTAGCAAAACAAGAAATAGTTGATCTCTTCGATGGAACAATTTTGGGAAATTATATCACGGGTATAGAATCATGTTACATTGTCTCAGCGAGTGTTTTATCTCAGTTCAATACAACATACAATTTTAGGCACATTACTGCATTACCTGATGATTCTGATCCGTTCATTGAAACGATTCTCTCTGAAGGTCGAGTTCCTCAATCTGCAGGAGAAGTATGTATTTCAAAATCTATAGGAAATACACTTAATATTGAATTAAATGGCAAAATAACTGTTATTGCATCAAATACAATATCAGGAGTACCTCCTTCTGACTTATACATCTCCTTGAAAGTTGTTGGATTTTTTATCTCACCAGAAAGAACAAAAACCCACAGAATTACAAACACACTAGGGTTACCTGATGATATTTATTCCATATTCAAAAGTTCACACTTATTAACTAAACAGAGTTACTTTTTTGATATCTTCAACAATGCGACAAGAGTCGATCTACAACAAGTATATGGATATTTTCAGTTAAACACAGATTTTAGAGAATTCAGTATAGATGAAAGAACAGTAATTGTAAATGAATTAATCGAAAAATACGAAGATAAAGTATTCTCATTTAGTTTTGATGATTCTGCTGCAGTTCACATCGGAAATGAGATGGAATCTTTCTTTAGCAGTTTTAATACATATTATTTAAACAACATGGCTCGCTTATTGATTTTCTCAATTCCTGCAATAATATTATCTATTTACATGGTATTTGAATCATCGGAATTATTTTCCTCTAGCTATGAAAAGGAAATTGAAATTCTTCGAGGTCGAGGGTTGTCAAATCGGAGGATAACAACAATATATTTGAGCACGCGACTCATTGAAATTGTCATTGCGAGTGTAGCAAGTTTTGGCTTTGCAGCATTAACTGCAACACCACTTCTTAAAATCAACGGATTCATCAGTTTCAATAATCCAGATGCTGAACTTGTTTTAGGAAATATTCCTTTCGCTATGTTTATTGTAGGTCTAGTACTCTTTATAATATCTATCCCAAGGATTATAATAATTGTTTCAAGAAAACGTAAGATTGAGAAAGTTCCAAGCAAACTCAAAAAGATCTTATCATTCATTTCGTGGAGAGATATGTTCTTCCTGATGCTTGGTCTTGGTCTGTTAATCTATTTTTATAATGAAGCTTTTGTTGCTTATTATGAAAGTAATATAGGTAATTTCACCACATATTTACTTCTTACAATAGCTGGAGCAATATTCACACTCCTTGGAGGACTTCCTCTTGTAATCAAGCTACTTAGTGTTTTGTGGAAGGGAATTGGTATATTGGTCTGGAAGTCCCGAAAGAGAAAGATTAATTTTCTCTTCGCGGAAATTAGTAAAGATATCAGATATTTTGAAAATATTACACTGATATTCCTACTTATTGTATCAATACTTCTACCTGTATTGGTAGTACCTTACTCCAAAGAAACGACACTAACGGAACAAGCTTATTTCATCAATGGTTCCGATTTAAGAATAAAGAGTTGGCATAATGTAAATGGAATAACCTTGGAAGAAATTGAAGCGATGCCAGAAGTTCAAAGTATTACAAATATCAGAGTTTACAATATGATATTCATTGTATCATTTGGATTAAGTTTCGGAAGCATACCCGTACGAGTTGTAGTAATGAATCAAACGGATTTCCTAGAAACGATAAGTAGTCCCTCAAATGAAGTAACAGACTTTGCTTGGTCTAAAATCAAATCCTTGAATGCAAACAACGTTTTGATGTCAAAACCAATGTTAGATGAATTTAGATTAGATGTTGGAGAAACTATGGATATACAGAATTCAAGTCAAGTACCAACAATACACCATTATATTGAGATAGAAGATGGGTTTGATATGTTTCCAGTTTATTACCTCATGGAAGATTTAGAGGATGAAGATAATACAATGGTAATGACTGTTGAAAATTACGAAGAAATGATAAAAGTGAATCAATATGCGTTTAAGACTGAAGATGATTTATTTATCAAATTAAGAAACCCAACTGCTGCTTCAATTGACAGCGTTAAGCAAGCAATATTTGAAAAGGCTGGAACACAACTGTCAGATTCGTTCACTGATGTAAAAGATAAATTGAAAACACCTTTGTATAACATTTTCATAATAGAGATGTTATTATCACTTTTCGTATCAGTAGCAGTACTAATATTCTCAAGCTTTACAACAGCAATAAAAATATTAGAAAAAAGAGTAATAAAACACGACATAATGAAGAAAATGGGAATAAATGTTAGAACAATAATTAACATGTCATCGTTACAAACGATGATAGCAGCAATACTACCCACGTTGATATTAGGTTCAATAGTTGGTTTCTCAGTTATGTACCCAACTATATTGCAATTAAGTTATGGAGCAACACCATATCCAGTAACAGTAAGATATCCAATAGTGCTCCTTATAGTACTTTTCGTATTAATACCAGCTTTAGTTTATCTGTGTATAAATTACTTCTTGAGAAGAGAGTTTACAAAGTATGCACCAACCATGATGGAGTGATAAAATGATAATATGTAA
>JAGLRO010000004.1 GCA_023136245.1 Candidatus Heimdallarchaeota archaeon | reverse complement strand
ACCAAACCATTCAATCCAGATAATTATTCATTCATGGAACAAGCTTGGAAGGATAATGAGGAATATATGATTAATCAGATATTGGAAAAAGCAAGAGGAGAGCTAATACTAGCATAATCATTTACTCTCATTAAAAATAAGAAAAATCCTGTGCATAAAGTATTCATACTATAGCACGTAATTCATGTACGATTTCATACTTCATCTGTTTTCTCATGATAGGAATAATACCTATAATTGCAGCAATTATTAAAGTAAATAATACAATCAATAATGCAACTGGATCTACATGAAGAATCATTGGCAAAATCTCACGTGAAATCAGCAAGGGTTTTGTAAATAATAGTGCAAACAATGCAGTAATAATCCCTAATGGAATACCAAAGATTATGGTAGTGAAGAGAAAAACAATCAATTCGTTTATTAAGAACTTCTGAATTTTTGTTTGTTTTCCGCCTAATGCTAATAGAACCGCATTTTCCCTTCTTCTTTGTTCTAAAATGAAATCAGTAGACATTATTATGTAAATTACACCTATTATGTTCAAGAATATTGAACCTATTAACAGAGTAATAGTCACATGTGGAATATATTCAACAATGAAGTATCCAATATAATCAGGATTAATTTGTTCTGGATTTACAATGATTAAAGGGTTAATGCTTCTAATTTGTTCTGCTATCTCCTCAATATTAGCATTCTGATCAACAGATGCAAGAAAGAGTGTTCCATTCTGTTCTCCAATTCTATCAATAAATAGATCTCGTGTTATGATTGCCCATTCACTTGTTCCTCTGTTCATTTTTGGGTCATGACCGTGTGCAACACCTAATCCTGGTGCTGAACTAACTATCGCTGAAACATTAAGCTTGATATGGAAAGGTCCTCCTCTAAAATCAGTGACATACATTTCTCGACCAACAGTAAACCCTAACCTATCTGCAACATAATCACTAAGAATAACTCCAGATTCGTTTGCTGAAAGAGACGTTAATGCTTCCTGAGGGTCCATATCAACGAAACTAAATGATGTCCACCTTCCTATATTCAAGTATTCTAGAGGATTTACACCGAAGATTTCAACTTCTTGTAGTCCAATTGAAGCTCTTGCTGTGTAAAAACCAGTGACATTTTTAATACCAGAGATATTGCTAATTGTCATTTCAAAATCTGTTACATTGACAGGTACTAATGTTTGTATTCGAATGTCAGCTCCTCTTCTATAATTTTCCTCCAAAGAAATATTGTTCAATGCAGTGGAGCGGATCGTAAGAAATCCAGTTAGCAAACAAATGATAATAATCATAAAGAAAGTGAGTTCAGTAAAGTTTTTGGTGTATCGTTTTATGTTTTTAGAGATAAAGAATTTACTTTTCTTAAAAATAGAACCAAATATTTTGTCAGCATTACGTAAAAGATAGTTTATTCCCATAGAAACAAAGTAGCATATAAAAAATAACACAACAATAAAAATGAAAAGAGTCTTAGTACTAGCAGAGATCATATTAAAACCGAAAGTATAACTAATTGCAGCGATACTTCTATAATCTAAGTAAAGGAATATGAATCCTGCGATTGTAAGTGCGAATGCAGCAATTTTTATACCCATACTTAGAAGTTGTTGTCCTCTTCTTGTGACTAATAATGATTCTTGAACATCTCTTCTTACATATGTTATTACATTAATCAGAGTCATTCCTAAATAGATACCCAACACTATTACAGAATAAATTTCTATATCATATGGAGAAATCTCAAGATACTGGAAGTATCTGTAAAAAAGTGAGGTACTGAAGAACCCCTCATGACCAAATGATGGAATTAATGCCGCAAGTAATATACCTAAACCTATACTAATTACGAGTGAAAAAACGCTAATCAAGAGAAATTCACCAAAGAACATTCCAATTATTTGACTGCTGACAGCTCCCCTTGATCTGAGAAAAGCAATTTCTTCTCTTCTCCGTTTAACAGTCATTTGTGTAGATAAAACTGTTAGAAAAACTGCTGAAACCAGAGTTGGTACAAACAAAGCTAATGAACCGAATGCTCTTCTATATTCGTCTGTCATTGTTTGAATCTCTTGGTCTAGAATATAGCAATAAGCATGATAGAATCGTATTTCTATTCGCTCTTTGAGTGCAAGTAAATTATCGGGCATATTTTCGATCCCATTAACTCTTAGTTGTTGAGCATTAGTTTTAATCAATAATCTGGGTAGAATTCCATTTGCATCCATGATAAATAGGTCAACTTCATTCATGTCTTCCATTGGGAAGAAAATAGAATCAAGTGCAATTCCTCCTCCACTAGCAGTACTTCCGCCAATTAACCTATCAATAACTGAATTATACCCAACATATTTGTATATACCTGCTATTGTATAATTTGCAAAAGTTGTTTCACCAATATCATAATACTGCATTGTATGTTCCCCAATATCTGTATTTGGAATTCTTCGAGTTACAGCTAGATTCAGTTTATATCCTGGAGTTATAGTTTCATTATAAATAACCTCTAACTGCTTAGCTTGAGTATAACTCATCATTATTTCTCCTGAGTTTAAGCTTGCATTTCCTTCAATCTCAAGGTTCTTTTTTATCCTATCAATTGATCTAGAAGAGACTACAAAAGAAAAAGAAAGCGAAACTGGATTTGACATGTTTTCCTGCATTTCTTCGGGGTACCATCTATAATTTGGTCCTTTATCCTCGAAGTTAAACAATGCTATTGATGGATAAATCCAGTCTACTTGATCAACAACTGAATCTTCTAGAGCAAAAGTATATACAGGAGACATTGCATTCATTCTAAAGGTTGAGATATACATCTCGTAATCTAGTGTCTCAATATAATCATCTGCGATTATTTTTTGAGATGTCTCTGTCCATATTGAAGAAGTGAATAAAATCGACAAAGAGAAAATCAATCCTAATATAATAATAATTGTACTTCTTTTTCTGTTTCGAATATTTCTTAGAATTAAACTTAAATTGAAACTAATTGTATAGAGAACATTTCTTACGACAGATTTCTTCTTTTCCGAAGCAGAAAATTCTTCTATATCAGTCAAACCATATCACTTCCACCTTTAAACTCGAAAATAATGTTATCATAATCTATGTCTGCAATATTAGTTGTTTCATTCTCTCGGATTATTCCTTTCTGAATAACAAATAATCTTGTTGCTAATCTTGTCAAGTAAGGATCATGGGTTGTATATATCATTGTCATCTGCTTCTTTTTTGTAAGATTCATCAATAAATCCATTATACCATCTCCAGTTTTTGCATCTAATGTACCAGTAGGTTCATCAGCAATGAGAATTGAAGGATAATTTGCAATTGCTCTAGCTACACAAACTCTTTGTTTTTCACCTGAACTAAGTTCTTCAGGCAGATTCATCACCTTCCCTCCTAAACCAACTTGTTGCAGAAACTCTAATGCGATTTCTTTTGCAGTTTCTTCATTTTCTTCTCGTAAGACTAGAGGTACCATTACATTTTCCAAAGCTGTTAGATGCTCTAAAAGATAAAACTCTTGAAAAATAAACCCTATCTCTTTCAGTCTATAATCTGATAGTTGATTTAAACTCCAGCTATGAATGTCTTGTTTATTATAGAGTATCTTTCCTGCAGTGGGTTTATCTAAACCTGCAAGAATATTAAGAGTTGTAGTTTTACCTGAACCTGATGTTCCAAGAAGACAAATAACATCTCCTTTTGCAACTTCAAAACTGGTTCCACGTAAGACTGTTAATTTTTCAGCTCTTGAAGAAAAAGTCTTAATCAAATTTTCTGCAGATATTATTATTTCAGCCATGGGATTATTCATGTCTTAGTCCAGACATTTAAATGATTTTGCTTTAGTTAAGTTAAAGCTTGAATAACATACCATATTATAACAACAACAAAAATGAAAGCGATTCCTAAGAAAAGCTTCCCCCAATCTCTTCCTTCATAATCTTCTTCGTCAACTTCTTCATCGATTTCCTCATTTTCTATTAGGTCCTGATTTTCCTCTTTTGACATTCCCATTACCTTTTTCTTAAGTATCCAGACTGATAAAACATTTGCGCTATCTCGTATATTAAATGTTTTTATCTTCTATTTATAATACACGCATAGCTAATAACATCATGATTTCGTTTTGCTTTCTGTAATCCTCAAAACGTTATTTGACACATATACATCTGCACCTGATATTAATGCAAGTAGTGTAGCATGACTTGGGATCATTTGAAAACGTTGAAGTTCTGAAAATCCTTCTAAACGAATTTCTACTGTAGCTTGATATGCATTAGAAAAAGGAATAATTGAGTCAATTACTACATTATCAACTACACAAACCTCAGGTATAAGTTCAGCAATTGTTAATCGTGAATCTCCACCTTCAACACCATTAAGCTTTCTTGCAATTTCTATTGCAATAGAAACTGGGATGTTAGTCATTAGGAAATTCTCTCCATTCTCTAATTCAAAATTCAAGAGGGGGATTTCCGCATAATGACCTCTACTAGATTCCTCCTCTGAAGAAAAGATATCCGGACTTGCAGTCAGTACATCGATTTGAATTACTTTGTAAAGTTTTGTTTCCTCTGAAGGGGCACCTTCATCCATATATCAACTGGTGTTTTCACATTCAAAAGGGTTGAGTTAGTTTTAAAGAAAAATGATTCTATTGTAAACAAAATGTATAAGAGAAAACAATATATTAACCCTAAAAATCCTATATTGAAACAGCTAGTATGACAAAATGTCTAAGAATAAACTTGGTTATAAAAAATGAATAAACTATCAATTAAAGATAATAGACAAAAGATGAACGATGGTAGAGAAGAAGATCTAATTAGAACTGTTCTTAAGATGTCAACTACAGCGATTCTTTCAAGTTTAGGAATTATACTTTCATCAATCGTTGTTTTAGTTCCAAATTTTGAGTTCATTTCAGTGACTATTTTCTTAATTTCACTTCTATTTGGGGTATATTATGGCCTTATTTCTGCAACTGTTATTGCTCTTATCTATGAATTCATAGTTACTCCAATATATGGTGCTTCAGGACTATTGATACCATTTAAACTACTTTGTTACTTTATGCTGGCTTTTCTTACAGGATTATTTAGAAAAAAAATCATCAATCTTTCATTTTGGGAATTGGGAATAATTGGAAGTTTTTTTGCTTTAATATATGATATAATAACAACATTCGGTGGATTACTTGTCATTTTGATTACAAATCTACAAACAAACCTTCCTGCCAATATTTCGTTTGCTTCTTTTCTATCATTAATGATATTTGGTGCACCAATTACAATAACTCATATTATTGGTAATTTTGTGTTATTTAGCTTAACTAGAACTTTAGTTAAATGGATAATATCTGCATTTAGACATCGAGGAGTAAAGATGTTAATGATTGAACCTTTCAATGATTTTTATAATGATGAAAAACAAGCAAATATTACAGGTGAAACTGTATGAAAAGTTCAAAAATTGCTTTTCTCATTATAGGTATAATTATTTCGACAACGTTGTTTACCACCCTAGCATTTTATATAAAAAACAACAGAATTTCCCCCAATAATAAAGAAATAACAGTCCTTGCAATAATAAATTATGGTACATTAATACCAGAAAATCAAGAAGAATATAGTGTTTCAATATCTAATGGAAGTACAGCACTTGAAGTTTTTGCAAAAGTAGCTGATCTAGATCTATTGAATTATTCCTTTGGTGTCTATATACGAGGTGTAAATGGATACACAGAACAAAGTCCACATTATTGGGCTTTTTACTATTATAATCATGATTCACAAATGTGGGTTTATTCTGAAGTTGGAGTTCATGGTTATTACACAGTTCAAAACGATAGAATTAAACTTCAATATACTGGATAGGATTTTGTACTAGTTATTTACAGAAAAAGAAATGTACTGAATTGAGTGGTAGAAAAATGGCAAAAACATCTAATAGATTCCTACTTATAACTTTTCTGACAAAGAAACCGATTATTATAGCTCTAGTACCACTTTTGCTTCTTAGTTTTCTTGTAGGTTGGTTCTACCAAACTGCTAATTTTGAAATGAATTTATTTATCCAAGGAGAAATCAATCAACCAGTTCAGTTTATGGAGGGAATTATACTTGTTTCAATTGCAATTTTGAGTGGTATTTTAATCGTAGTAGCAATTCGTAGAAATCTAGAGAAAGTACTAAAGGTTTTTTTTTCAATCAGTTTATTCATTTCATCAATTAGTGTATTCTGGCTACATGGCTATCTGATAAAATCAAAATATTCAGAAGTTTTAATTGATTCTAATCCTCTGACTACTCTAATTAGATGGATCGATGTCATAATGGCTATTTTTGGGTTGATTGTGGGAATTTCAACTTTCTTTGTGTTAATACTAGAAAAAGGTGATTCAAATTATAAGAATGCACTAATATTTACAATGGGAATCGCAATTGGAACGATTTTTGGTTTAATTTTCCATATTGTGACTTTCTTTACACTACTAATTTTGATATCTATATTTGATATCTATTCAGTATTTAGGGGACCTATTAGTAAAATTTTCGAAAAAACACATCTAGCAGTTTTACCACAAAATCGTCAGAACGAAAGAACTATGGTTGCAATTGGTATTGGGGATTTTATTTTCTATTCAGCTTTAGTTACGTTTATATCTAGTAAATATAGTTTAGTCTTTGGATTAT
This sequence comes from Candidatus Heimdallarchaeota archaeon, assembly GCA_023136245.1. Classification (GTDB taxonomy): domain Archaea; phylum Asgardarchaeota; class Heimdallarchaeia; order Heimdallarchaeales; family Heimdallarchaeaceae; genus UBA460. Next base: position 2,677 of record JAGLRO010000004.1, on the reverse strand, counting down.
GTTCTATGGTTGGGATAATCGTGGGTATAAAAATTACTGAAAAAATGCTTTATCGATATACTAAATTTCCTGGATTACCGTTTCCAATTTTTCTTTCGCTATTTCTATTCGGAATGGGATGGTTAGTTGACCATTATTTGTTAAGTGCATTGAATTAATTAGTTGAAAATCCCTTAACAAAAATCAAAAGGTTTAAAACAAGTTGTAGAGGCATATAACTCGGTAGAAAACAGTGTCATCACGTAAATTCAGATATAGAGGATACACAATCGACGAGTTAAAGCAAATGTCTATGGATGAGATACTAGATTTACTTCCATCGAGAAGAAGGAGAAGCTTATCTCGTCAAGAGTTTTGGACCCCAAGAAGAAAGAAATTGTTAGAAGATATAAGGAGGGCAATTGAAGCTCAAGAAAGGGGAGAGAAAATTGTTGTTAGAACACATGTAAGAGACATGACAATCCTTCCTGAAATGGTAGGAGCTACTGTAGGCGTTTATAATGGCAGTGAATTCATTGAAGTTGAGATAAAACCTCAAATGATTGGACATCTACTAGGAGAATTTTCTCCATCAACAAAAATAGTAAGACATGGAGCTCCTGGAATAGGTGCAACTAGATCATCTCTTTATGTTCCGTTAAAGTGATTTTCTTCTCATTTTTCACTGAAATTTTTTAAACAAGTTTCTAATTTAATAGCTAAATGAGTCAACCATCTCAAGAAAATTTATCCGAAATAGCAAAGAAATCCAAAGCATTTCAAAGACTAGAAAAGAACTTAACAATTGATTTACTTTGGATATGGGTTTTAAGTCTGTTAAAGGAAGGACCAAAATATGCATATGAATTAAAGAAAGAAATTCAAGATCGCTTTGATTTCAGTCCAGCAACAGTTACAAATTATACAATTCTGTACCTACTTGAGAGAGAGGGGATTGTTCAGAAAACTGAATTAAGAAACAATGTAGAAAGAATTGATAGAAAATACTATGCTATTACCGAACTTGGAGAAAAATTGTTGGAAGAAGCTGAAGAATATTTAAAAATGATATATTCAAAACTTTTCACATCAGAACAATTGTGAGTAAGTCAGGTTTCTCGTTTTTCAACATGTTTAAAAATTAACGATAAAAAGTGCAAGTACGGTGTTTTGATATATGAAGGTGGTATTGTAAATGCCCAAAAAGCGTAAATCGGGAGGAAGATCTGGAGGAAAACGTGGTAGGGCTACAGTGAAAACATGTCATGCATGTGGTAAGTCTGTACCTACAGATAAAGCTAAGAAATTCACAGTATATAGTAGTGCGGTGGATTACAGATTAGCAAAAGAACTAAGAGATGAAGGAGCACATATTCCACGAAATAAGAAAATTGCTTATTATTGTATTTCTTGCTCAATACATAGAGGAAGAACAAATATCCGTGCAAAAAAGGAAAGGCGTGGATGACTCAATTCTTTTCTCTTAATTTTCTTTCTTTTATTTTCGAGGGAAAAAAATGGATATTTCATTTTTAATTCCATCTGAAACTGTTCGAACAGGTTCTAAGAAGACTATCAAATCAATAGTAGGAGGGCAAGAAAGAATAGATGTTTTTTCTAGATGTTTACTGAATCTTTATCGATGGAAAGAGAGATTGAATACAAAAATCACGCTTATTTTCTATCTTTCTCATACAGAGGAATTAATGAAAATATCTATTCCATTATCAAATATAAATCGAAAAATAGAAAGCGAATTAGATTCTACAAGAGAAATGCTAAAGATTCTTTCTAAGGATCAGAATTACAAAGTAGAATTTGAAAAAACAAATTTCAGAAAGCTGCTAAATTCACTAGCAAGGAATCATGGACTTTACTACTTAACTCCTGACGGATTGCCAATAAAAATATATGAAGAAGCAATAAAGAGCGAATCTGCTGTATGTTTTGTTCTAGGAAGTCAATACGATTTAACAACAGAACAGGAAAAAATCCTTTTCGATTTAGATGCTAAACCTTTGAGTATAGGGAATCAAAATTATCTAGCATCACATGTTATAACATTAGTTTGTTATAATCTTAGTACCTCTGAAGCTTTCCATAGTTGATTATGTAATAAGGAATTTCAGCAAACTTTATTTTTAATGAATAAAGTAAGATAAATATGAGTGAAGAGAAGCAATCAGTTATTACAAAACGAATGTTAGCTTTTGCCTTTATTGCACCTTTTCTATTTAGCGGAATTGGAATGGTTATAGCATATTTTTCAACAATGAACTCTATGCAAAATATCAGAATGATTGCACTAATAGTTGCAACATTTCTAGGATTGATTACCGCAATTGGTTGCATTTTTTTAATTCAAAGACAGATAAATAAGAAACTCCAAAAGTTAAACAATCTTTGAAAATATCTTTAGAAAGGATATATGGAAAGAAATTAGGTTTTCAGGGTTGCAATGATTTTTTTAGATGAAAATTGTTCAGCTCTTCGTTTCAAGATAGTTAGATAGGGTCACAACGAATAATGATTATCCAGTTCATTTTTAACTAGAATCTATTTTTTAATGTGTAAATCATAAATTTTTTAAAACTCTGATTAAAGCTCGAAATAGAATGTAATGAGGGCAAACAATGGAAACTAAACGCAGAAGAATATTAATTATGGGTGCAGCGGGAAGGGATTTCCACAATTTTAA
>JAGLRO010000039.1 GCA_023136245.1 Candidatus Heimdallarchaeota archaeon | reverse complement strand
AAAAAGAAAGGAAGATTACCAATCAAATTATTAATGAAAAAAAATTATGTTATGACCCGTCAAGGGAATGCACAAGAAGTAACTGACCAAGTAAAGATGCAAGGATGGACTGAACTCGGTTTTCCTCAACAAGGAAAAAGAGGAGTGACAGCTCAAGTTCACTTTCCTCCCAAAATATTGGAATATATTGGAAAAGGTGCTCATATCAAAGTCTTTCAGGTAAGCAGTGGACGAGCACCTAGTTATAAACCTAGAGTGGATGTAGTACTAGAAGGCACACATGCTTGTTTCCACTCTTCTAAGCTTCTTCACCGCTATCTTTCACAGATTCCTGGAAAGAACACCTCCATTCTTGGAGTAGATATTAACCGCTTAGGTCAGTATATGGTAGTGTTTAACGTTCCTGTCCCTCTCCCTCCTGATTTGCTGGATTTAGCTGCCCACTATGACCATCTCAGCACGAAAGTAATTGATGAACTTAACCGAGGATATCTTAGAAAACGAAAAGAGTATGATACTCATGGAAGTTGTAAACTTAAGGGAGAACTCAACCGCGTCTATACTCGTCGTCATCGCATCCTTCGTGAGATCACCCGCTTACTCCCGCACTTTCTTGCTGCAGTGTTAGTGAAAAAGCGGTGTAAAACACTCAAGATTGAACGTTTAACAGCTGACCCCACAGGTACCAAAGGTGCTTTAGCTAAAGCTATCTACACCATGCCTGATAGTTTGTTCATTTACAAAAAAGCTACGTGGCTAGCTTCTCTGGAGTTAGGGTATGACGTTCAATTAGAAACGGTCAATCCTTATCATACCAGCACTATTCATCATAAGTGTGGTGGTTCTCTTTCTCGTCACCAGGGTCAGTATGATGTTGCTCCCTGCAACAAGTGTGTTCAGAAAGTCAACACTCACTTCAATGCTGCTCATAATATCGCTTCCCTTCAAGGAACTCTCCTTCCTCCCGATCCCTTCCCCTCATCGCACGTGTAGGGGACCCACTTAAACAACAGTTAGACGCCTTCTGGCAAGTTTAACCAAGTTTCATAACGTGCGTTAGAAAACTACCCACAATGAATAAGATAGAAACAAATGTTTTTACAACTGGACATATTTTCATTGGTATTATTGAAGTTCTAGCCCCAGTCAACAGAGAAAGTATTGACATTATTACTAGAAAACCTGCAGTTATCCAATAGACTATTCTTGGAATCAATGCTGTTGAATCTCCAAAAATCGTTACAAATATAACGAGGATTCCCATAAAAATGAATGTTATTCCTTCAGCAATCCAATCCATTGTAATAATGCGTTTGTTGTCCTCTGAGATCGAACCAAAACCTTTGACAATACTTTTGGTTGGCATTAAATGTGCAATGCCCCAAATTGTTATTAGAGCTGATCCTATGTAAAGCAAGATATTATTTATCATCTTAATCACTAATTAATTTTAGAAAAAAGTATGATAGAAGCGTTAATAAGACTTCCTTATCTATAACTTGATTCAAGTTTATTGTCCAGAACAATCTCAAATTTCTCCAAAGTGTTTTCATCTAGTTTTTACTCTTGAAGATAGCAGATTAACTGAATTATATCAAAAAAATCGCTGATTTAGTGCAATTTGACTTAAAATGATATCATTTCTTGTAACTACGACTTCAAACTACTGCCTCAGTAAGAATGTATAGGGGAATTACTTTTTATATGTGTATTTTTTCACACAGTACAAAATTCAGAAATCTTGTTCGTGGAGAGAACTAAATGTCGCAAAATAATATAACCGCAAAAAGAATTGAAAAGGCACCGATTGAAGAGATTCGTTTTATTAAAGGAGAAGAGACTATCGTAGAATCATATCCTAGCTATCTTATAGATGAATCAAAAATCAGCGGTGGTCATGCAGAATGGCTTTTTTTTCCAAAAAATGAAGAAGAGATAGCGTCAATCATACAGAAAGCAAAAGAAGAGGAAATTTTGATAACTGTGTCAGCTGCTAGAACAGGAATAGTTGGAAGCGCTGTTCCATTTGGCGGTGCTGTACTCTCACTGGAAAGGATGGATCAGATAATAGGTTTAGGATTCGATGAAGATACCAATAAATGGTTTGTTCGAGTTCAACCAAATATTACATTAAATGAAATTAATGACATTGTACAATTAAAAAAATTCGAGAATAATCAAAGTATTCCCCCTGAGAAGAATTGGGTTGAGAAATTCAGAGAAGAAAAAGCATATTATTACCCATTAGATCCAACTGAAATGACCTGCTCTATAGGAGGAACAATTGCAGCTAATGCTTCAGGTGCTAGATCTTTCAAATTGGGACCAACAAGAGATTGGATTAGACGTATAAGAGTTATACTTGGAACAGGAGATGTTTTGGACATTAAAAGAGGGGACTTTAAAGCTGTTAATGGTGTTTTCACCATTAAAACCAGTGAGGAAGAAATTAAAATAAATTTACCTGATTATGAAATGCCTCTAGCTAAAAATGCTGCAGGACTCTACTCTAAGGAAGATATGGATTTAATTGATTTATTTATTGGTTCAGAAGGAATTTTTGGAGTTATTACTGATGCAGATATTTGGTTAACAGAATACAAATCTCAGATATCTAATGTTGCATTTTTCGAAGATGAAGAAGATTCAATTGATTTTGTAAATAAATTACGTAAGCTCGAGGAATTTAAACCTGAATTCATTGAATTTTTTGATGATAACGCTTTAACACTTCTAAGAAATAAACAAAACGAAGATCCTAAATTTGTTAATATGCCCACCATATCAGACAAATTTAAAGCAGCAATATCCTTTGATTTACCATATTCTGATGAGTATTTGGAGAAATATTTTTCTCTCATTGGTAAAATGCTTGAAGAGAGCAACTCAAGTCTAGAAAAAACCTGGAGTGCATATGAAGAAAGAGAGTTAGCCAGATTCAAACATTTCAGACATGCTGTTCCTGAGATAGTTAATAATATAATTGCAGAGCGTAAAAAGGTATACCCATCCATTCATAAACTTGGTACTGATATGTCTGTTGAAGATGAATATCTAAAAGAAATGATGAATTTTTATCATCAAATCCTCATTGAAGAAGGATTAGATTATGTTCAGTGGGGTCATATTGGAGACAATCATATACATGTTAATATTCTCCCTAATAATATGGAAGAACTAGAAAAAGGCAAGAATATTTACAAAAAATTTGCAGAAAAAGCTGTCTCTTTTGGTGGATCTGTCTCCGCAGAGCACGGTATTGGTAAAATTAAACACGATTATCTAAAAATAATGTATGGTGAAGAAGGTATAAATCAAATGCGAATCGTAAAAATGAGTATTGATCCTGATTGCGTTTTCAATTGTGGGAATATTTTTGGAAGGGGGGTGCCTACATGAAAATAGTTGTTCTAGTGAAACAAGTTCCAGAAGCAGATAAAGTTGCTGTTGACCCTGAAACTGGAACTTTAATTCGTGAAGGTGTGGCATCTATACTTAATCCTTACTGTGAATATGCTCTTGATCAAGCAGCCAAGCTTAAGCAAACTTACTTAGAAGAAGATATCGAAATTATAGCTATTAGTATGGGACCACCTCAAGCAAAAATTGCCTTAATGAGATGCTTAGAATTAGGAGCAGACAGTGCTTATTTACTATCAGACCGTAAATTCGCTGGATCTGACGTATGGGCTACATCATCTGCACTTAAAGAAGGAATAGTTAACCTTGTTCCTGATTTTGATCTTATTCTTACTGGTAAGCAAGCAATTGATGGTGATACTGCACAAGTTCCTGCTGAAACAGCTGAACAACTTGGAATTCCTCAGATTACCTATGGTGTGGATGTTAAGCTTGATAGAAGAAGGATTGAAGTAAAAAGAGAAGTTGAAACGGGTTATCAGATACTATCAACTCGTTTACCTGCTCTAGTAACAATGAGCAAAGGATCAAACATTAGGAGAATACCTTCGATGAGACAAGTATTAGATGCGAGAAAGAAACTTCTTGAAACAGCTTCAGCTGATGATTTAAACATTGATGATAGTAAAATAGGTCTTAAGGCATCTCCTACTCAAGTAGATAAGATTTTTGCACCTCCTATCAAAACAGGAGGAGACATAATTGATGGAAGCGACCCAGTTTTAGCTGCAAAAAAGTTACTTGATTATTTGGTTGAAAATAATTTTTTGAAGAGGTGAAATGATGTTACAAATTGATTATGAAGCATGTACTGGTTGTAAAATTTGCGAAAGAGTTTGTCCATTTGGAGCGATAATTGTAGAGCCCGAAACAAAAAAGGCTAGAGTATTGGATAATTGTACATTATGTGGTGCTTGTGTAAATGCTTGTAATTTCAATGCATTAAGTATTGAAAGAAAAGCAGTTTCTGAAGAAGAGCTTGCACTATACAAAGATGTTTTTGTTTGGAGTGAGTGGGAGAAAAAAGGAGATACTCTGCAAATCAAAAATGTTGCTTTAGAACTTATAGCTAAAGGCAGAGAATTGGCAGATAAACTTGGTGAAACTATAGCTGTAATCTTATTGGGTAAGAATGTTGATCATCTTGTTGATGAATTATTCCATCATGGAGCTGATAAAGTATTTTTATGTCAGCATGATCTTCTAGAAAATTACTCAACTGATGGATACACAACAGTCATCTCTAGTATAATTGCAGTAGAAAAACCGTCAATTGTACTATATGGAGCAACACCAAATGGTAGAGACCTTGCACCTAGAATAGCTGCACGTCTTGCTTTAGGGTTAACTGCGGATTGTACTGGATTAGATATTAATTCTGTAAATCAATTAGTTCAAACAAGACCTGCTTTTGGTGGAAACATTATGGCATCAATAATTTCACCCTATACACGTCCTCAGATGTCAACTGTTCGACCTAATGTTTTTGCAAAATTGCAGCCAGATACTACTCGTACTGGAATAGTGGAAGAAGTTGAAGTAACTCTTAAACCAATAAGCATCCGAACAAAAATTGTGGAAGAGATAGTATCACAAGATGAGAGCACAAATATAGAAGATGCAGAAATACTTGTATCTGCTGGACGTGGAATTGGATCTAAAGAGAGCTTAAGTCTAATATCTGATATGGCAGAAGAATTAGATGCTACAGTTTCAGGATCAAGAGCTTTGGTAGACCTAGGTTGGATTCCTCACCCACAACAAGTAGGTCAGTCTGGAAAGACTGTAGCTCCAACTCTATATTTCGCGTTAGGTATTTCAGGAGCAATTCAACATCTGGTTGGTATGTCCTCTTCAGACACAATAGTTTCAATCAATAATGATCCAGATGCACCAATTTTCAAAGTAACAGATTTTGGAATTGTAGGAGATATCTTTGAAATAATCCCCGAATTTATCAAACTTCTTAAGGCTAGAGAGAATAAATAGACAATAGTACGATTTCTCAATTATATTATTCTCTTTTTCAAATTTTTTTTCTTTTTTGACTAATGTTCCATTTTTGCATGATTGAAAAAGGTTAAAATGTTTAAACTTGATTAAATCTAAGTAAAACATCTCCAATGAATGATGTTATAAGAAAAGAAAAGGTGAAAAAATGCATTTTATTAAATCTAAAAGAACATATATTCTTATTACTCTAATTCTACTTTTAGGGTTTTCTTCTGGGAAATTTGTTCAAGGTCAAGAATTCAACTATCTGGGAACATTAGTTCCAGATGCTAGTTATGAATGGATTGTTACAAAACTAGACAGAACAGGTACATTAAGTACTCCATTTCTTGATTTTGGTAATGAAACTTTAGCAGCAGGTGATACATTTTCAGTAAAAATTATTGAAGATATTAGTACATTAACAGATGGGGATCCCTATCAGTTAATCAACAGCTCTAACACATGGGCAGAATTCTACCTCAATGGAATTTATAAATCAAATGCTACTTCAGATATAGGATTATTAGAACTAGACTGGATGAGCTGGTCTGATGGTGAACATTTCTTCTTCCAACCTATTACTTTCACAAATGCTACTGATACATATAATTATTTTGTGCTTTTACAGAACAATTTTGAGCAAATTAATGATGATATAAAAAGCGATGTTCGCTATGTGAATTACTATGAGAATGCTCATTGGGTAATAAAACAAAGTTCTTCTCTAAGCAAGAGTACTTGGACAATAAAATACGATTATAGACTTGAATATATTGAAGAAGATTATACTGGCACTAGTGGATGGTCCAAAGATGATGATACCACAATACGAAGAATCGAGATACGATTTAATGTTGAAAGCGGGTTAGTTTCATACCTAAGTTACTATTATAATTCTCACGCAGTTTCTGAAGTTGATGGACTCACAACTACTGATGATGACATAATAGATTTACTAATTGAAAGTACACAGCTTCCAACTGGTGCGCCTTACAATTGGTTGTATTCTATTTTTGGTATCCTTGCAATTGGAATGGTTGCTTATAGAAAGAGAAGAAAATAATTTTCTTTCTTTTTTTACATATATTTCTATCTTGTTTTTCAAAAGTGAATCTGTGATAAAGAGTAAAATACTAGTTAGTTCTGAAGATTATATCAAGAATAGCTAGTCATCTACTTTTACTTCATCATTCATTAGTTCAAACGTACCATTTTTTATTCTCATTTTTCTATTTGGTCCAAAGATTGGTAGGAATACTGCAACAATAGCTGTAATCACCAACCCAACCCAACCAAGCAATGAAGGTCTCTCATTAAGAAAAACCACTGCTAGAATGGTTATTTGGAACAGCATTGTATTATTTATAACAGTTATTTCTACAGCACGTAATTTTTGCATTGCATGATTCCACAAAGTAAATGCAAACGCTGTATTAACAACGCTTAACAAGAGTATATAGAATATTGAACGAGGAGAGAATTGAGGAAATTCTTCTATGCTAAGTCCAACAGCAAGTAGTATTATTGATCCGATAAACATGCTAATGGTAGTAACAACCAATGGATTAAGTTCTTTGGATTTATTTATTGCCCTTCCTAAAATTGATGACAACGCGTTTGCTATTACTCCTATAATAACAACAATTAACGCAATTATCGTTAAAGTTACTTGTGACGAAAGTCCTTGTACTGATTTATCCAAGTTTGCTAATTCAGTTACCTTCCAAGTAAAATCAGAAAAGTTTTGTTGAAAAAGTGGTAGAAAATACATTATTGCACCACTAAGAGCAATTATTACAAGAAATGCTTGTGCAAAATTGGGTATTTCTCTGATCAGGAAAAATGCTAATATCAATACCAATATCGGTGTAAAACTTAGAAGAAGACTTACAGTTATAGCATCATGATAGAGTAATCCAAAGAATTGAGCACCTTGAGTAATAGTATAGAAAATCAACCCATAGATTACAAGTTTCATCCACCAATTTCTCGACATTCTTTTAATAACCGCACGGTTCTTTTGGGATGAAATTAGAATTAAAATCAAAATGATAGATGCCGTAACATATCTTAAACCTGCAAAAGTTAGTGGTGGTAGGTTTTCTTTTTCGAGTCCAAATTTAATGATGGGCCACGAAGATGACCAAAGTATAGTAACAAAAAAAGCTTGAAGAATCGCGAAAGTTCTTGTATCAGTAATTTCAGATAGTTTCTTCAAGATAATTCCTCTATGCTAAACACTAATTCACTTTTCCTTAAATTGATATTAATCTTTATGTGTCATACGATGGGTTCTTAAAATTATTAGACCCCGGTTCTAATTTTATGAAATGAAAATACTTTCATAAATATTTTTAACAGAATTCCTATATTATTAATCATGCAAAGCGATTATGTTTCAAGACATAGTCTTCATAAAGTTGGTGTAGGGGGTCTTTGTTTAAACGAAGATCAAGTTCTTTTTGTCAAACATACATATGGAGTCAGTGAAGGGAAATGGACGCTTCCTGGAGGGTATGTTGAACTTGGTGAAACTCTATCTGAAGCAATTGAGCGTGAAGTATTCGAAGAGACAAGTATTCAAACAAGAGCATCAGATATTATTGCTGTTCGTCATATGAATAATGAGAAAACCAGTAAGGGATTAATTTCAGATCTCTATGTTGTTTTTAATCTTGAATTTCTATCCGGTGAGCCTTCTGTTGATAACTTCGAAATATCTGAATCGAAATTTCTCCCTTTGGATAAATTGGATAAATTCACTATTTCAGATTTAAGCAAGCATATTGTTAATGAAAAAGTAAGAAAATCTGGTTTTCACCTATTAACCTACCAACCTAATCAATACATAAAGAATGAACTTAATATTACCACTTATCAGTTATATGGATAATTTTCTAGATCATTTCTTTCTGATGAACTATCGAAGACATTCCGGTATTGTGAAATTCATAAATCAGAAAACTAATTGAATTCGAATAAATTAAAAGATAAGGCTTTTATTTGAGTAATATTATCGAATAATCACAAATGCAAGAAGATATTGAAGCGGTTCTAGAACGTCAAACGGTTCTGGGAAAGTTCTTAGATAGACTGAATTACCGCACACTCCGACACATATACACTCTGATGAACAATTTGTTGTCCTTCATTGATCGCTTTCTAAGTTCAAACGAAGACAGTTTGTATAACTTGAGAACATCTTTACTATCTTCTATGTCTTTACTTGCTAGAACATTCTATCAAAGTTCCTTAGTTGAGTATTTACGTTCTGGTCGAAGCACAACTTCAGAATTTAAGGATGAAGTAGAAAGAGCCTATATGAAAGGGATTAATGAACGAGAATTCATTATTCAGAAAATTGATAGTATAAATCTAAGATCTAATGAATTATTCAGATTGAAAGAAGAAATAAATAGCAAATGGCAGAATATATATTTTCGAACATCACCTGAATCATCAACTGAACAGAATATTAGAGAAAACCTATCAATGGTTCTTGAAAAACAAGATGAATACAATAAAATGTACAAAACAGACATAACAGAACTTGAAGATTATCAGACTCAAAAGGAATTAATAAGGCAAATTACTGATCTTTCGTTTCAAGCAATAGATTTAGCAGATAAAGCTCAGATGACTCTCCATGAATTATTAGACCTTTGCTTAAATCCTCTAGTGTCAATTTTCGAAGATGAAAACGTAAGCGCTGAAAAAATTCTCTCACAAATTCAAATAGGAGAGAGAGGGGGGCAAGATGGATTAAGTGAAGATGAAATAGGAAAACTATGTGATGTCTTATCTTGGGGATTAGATGACATTAACAATTATGACGAATTAACAAAACTTGGAAAAGAATTACGAAATGAATTTGCCTCTCTTTTATCTGATTTTCTAGTATATTTGGTAGATATTGACTTGGGAATTCAAGAGCTTGAATCGTTCATATTAGAGAGTGCTGACAGATAAATCATCAATAAAGAAGGTTTTTTAATAAAATATGATTCTCTAGCAATAATGAGTTACGACTTATTTCTTTCTAGAGATTACTTTACTTTCTCGTGTGCTCATCTTGTTATAGGGGAAAAGTTCTACGAAACATTGCATGGTCATAACTACAAATTGTTAGTGAATGTTTATGGTACACAAGGAAAAGATAACATGGTTATCAACTTTCATTCTATAAAAAGAATCTTAAAACCATTAGTTGATTCACTAGATCATTTTATTCTAATTCCTTCAAACAATAAATTGCTTCAAATATCAGAAAAGGGAGAACAGATTACCGTTCAAATCCCACATTTAGATAAAGAATATGAATTTCCTAAATCTGATGTTGTGATCTTACAAATTGAAAATACAACTGTGGAAGAGCTGAGTCATTATTTTGTGAAAATGCTTGCACAAAATGAAGAATTAAAGCAAGATAATATTAGTCAGATTACAGTTACTGTGTTCGAATATGAGGGTCAGGGCGTTACAACAGAGTTATTTCCAGTTCATTAGGAATTTCTTCTTAATTAAACAAGAATTTGTTGACCATTGTAAGAACACCAATTTATTACTGACTTAGCTATAACAAACTTCTGCATCTTTCTTCTCTTCATATCCTCTGTAATTTCAAATTTCTTAGAATATTTACCAATTGCAGAGCCATAATCAAAACCCACTAAGATAATTTCCCCAGCTTTCATCATAGTTGATAAGCAAACTGCCCGATCTCCATCGGTGAAACCATAAAAGTTGTAGGATCCCTTTAAAGGTTCAACTTGAGTTGTAAATAGAAAATCATATCTAGTAAAATCTTCTATGTTTTCAATAATAGCATTCTTGTTATCCCCATGAACATGAATAACAAGCATAGAACCTGCTTCTTGAGCTTTAAATTGATGCTCCAAATTCCCATCAAGATCAGTTACAATAAAGTGAGGTATGATACCTTGTTCCACCAGATAAGAAGTTGCACCATCAGCAGAGACAAGAATACTCCCCTCTTTCAAAATAGTGGGATAATTTCTCTCAAATTCATCCTCTAGATTTACTCCAGGGGCAAAAATAACAGTTTTCTTTTCTTTTGACATACTTTTTGCCAAATCCTCTGAAGACATCTTGCTCTGTGTGATACTCAGTACTTCTTTGAGTGCGTTTTCATCTTCTTCTGCATTAATCTGAAGAATGTTGCATATTTTGGGATACCATTTCTCTAACCAAACTGATAGAGTAAAATCCATCTGTTCAAACTTTCTGAAAGGTGAACCCTCTGTCTCATATATCATCTTGAATCTCCTCAATTGTAATCTGTCTTTTACTTTGCAATTTTGTAAGTAATGTTCTGGGTTTGAGAGGAGTGGTGGTATTTTTGTGTGAAAGAACGTGAGATAAACCAGCACCCTTCACTTCTTTGAAACCGAAATAAAGAAGCAAAGAAGTAACTCCTCCTACGATTGGATAGAAAGCATAATATTTCGCATAAACAGGTAGAAAGTTAATCCAAACTTGAAGATTAACAACCAAACTAGTGAATAATGACATTAACACTCCACATATCCCCCCAACTAGAATAGAGAATGGAAACCATTTTCGTGTATAAAGCCAATATTTCTTTAACTGTATGCGGAAATGCCGTTTAAAAGACATTTTTTCTTTTTTAGAAACTTCTTCTTCTTTCACATTATATCAATATTTTTAAGAGTTTTAACTCTATTCATCTCAAATTCACTTACAGATATTTTAATCAAAATTGAATCTCTGAGAAACGACTTAAAAAAAAAGTTAAATTCAATGAAAACAATAAAGTAAGTTATAGTTTAGAACAAACATTGATAAATTTCTTTACATAGCTTAGAATAAGTTAAACAAAGTCGATGCATATGAAAAAGAAAGCTTCCTTATACACACTAGCACTATCTATAATCCTTTCATTAGTAGTTGGTTCGATAAATGGTAGTTCTGTTGTCTCAAGTACATCCTCTATCCAAGATAGTAAAAATCACCTATCTCAAAAAACAGATATTAGGACATATCTTGAAGATCTTGATCGTTATATCATACTACCCACTGAAAATTCCTATCTTACACCATCTCATGTTTTGGATCTCGAAAATGATGGAATTCTTGAAACAATAGTTGTTGCAGATATGGAAGGAATTACTGGTGAAATAATCTATCTTATTCGTAATCAGCAAATTGTAAGCAGTTGGACTTTGGAATTATATTGGGAAATGAGAGATATAGAAATATTGGGAAAGTATTATTTGAATAGTGGAAACGATTTGAGAATCCTGTTCCGTTATACTCATACAGTTGTAGATGAAGACGTAACGTCAATTTTTGCAATAACAGAAGATGGTGATCTTGATCCTGCTTTTCGAATAGATCTGGATGGATCTTTCGTTCAAGGGACTATACTTCATGATCTGAATGAAGATGGAGAAAAGGAATTTGTTCTAATGCATACTGATGGAATAGTTTACTATATGGATCATTCCGGTCAGAATATAACCAACTGGCCTAAAACTCTAAATGAAACTAATGATTTTATTCCTCTTGTAGTAGATGACATCAACGATGATGGAGAACTAGATATTATCTCTCTTTCAGAACAAGGTCAGATTCATGCATGGAACTTAAATGGAACTGATATTAGTGGATTTCCTCTTCAAATTCCATTACATTTTAAGGACTCGTTGGCTGAGCATTTCAGACAAATGCCAATAATAGCTGATTTAGATAACAATGGTACAAAAGAACTTGTTGCTGCATCAGATGTGATGTATCTTTATGTAATGTCCCTTGATCCGCAAAAAAATCAATCTTGGGAAATAATCATGCCTGAAGGAGCTTTGATGACCACTCAAGGTGTTGTAAATGATATAGATAATGATGGATTACTTGAGATTATTCAATTACTCCCCAGAAGTATAGCGGTTTTCAAGTTTGATGGAGAACTAGAAGAAGTTTTTTCACATATGTATTCCTCTATTGGGTATTTTGGATCCCCTGCAATAGCTGATCTCGATAGAGATAATAAAGCAGAAATTGTAATTCATAATAATCAATATTTACGAATTTTAGAAGACGATGGAGAGATTAAGAAACAGCTATCAAGACCTTTGTATGCTCAAGATAGAAAACCTCCACTTATTTATGATATTGATAATGATAAAGAAATAGAAATTGTCCACCTTACACAAAGTGGTGTTATGTTTATTGAAGAAACCAACGATTTTGGATATGCTCCGTGGATATATACACTAGGTTCTTCAGCTAACACATTTAATATTGATTCAGACAATGATGGTCTTTGGGATTACGAGGAGGAGAGTATTGGAACAGATAAATTCAATAGTGATACAGATTCAGATACGGCTTCTGATGGTAATGAAGTCAACCGGTATCTATTAGATCCGCTTTTCTCAGACATAAGTCTGGATACTGATTTAGATGGTTTAACAAATATCGAAGAAGCAGATATATATTTCACGGATCCAAAAAACCCAGACACTGATTTCGATAGTTTAGAAGATTTTGAAGAGATTAATACATATTTTACAGATCCACTATCTGCAGATAGTGATGAGGATGGATTATCAGACGACTATGAGATACTCTATGACTCTTTAGATCCAAATGATCCAACTGATGCTCTCGATGATTTTGATAATGATAACCTTCATAGTATAGATGAAAGAAGTTGGGGGACGAATCCTGAAAATCCAGATACAGATGAGGATGGATTACTTGATGGTGATGAAGTTTTTAAATACTTTACTAATCCTTTAGAGGTTGATCAAGATGCTGATTATGATGGTGATGGTTTAACTAATGTTGAAGAAGTAGATATCTATAACACAAATCCCTCATTACCAGATAGTGATTCTGATGGTTATGATGATGGAGAAGAGATTAGACGTGGTTCAGATCCATTGGATGAGAATAGTATCCCAACTGATAGAACAAACTTTTCTCAATTCTACTTGATAGGTTATATTCTCACTGGTCTTGTATATGTCATTGTATTAAGAAATAGAAAGAGAAATCTATCAGAGCAGTGATAATTTGGTGAAATGCCCTTATTGTGGATATTCTAAAACTAAGAGTAATGAAGAGAGTTTCAAAGTTTATACTTGCCCTAGATGTGATTACCTTTTCGAAATATCTGTAGGTGAATATTTACTTGAGAAAATTCTGTCTATTCCCTTTAGTTCTCTAATTTATACACCAATCATATTAACCATAAATTACTACCTTGCTCGATACTCTTTTCAAGAAAACGGTATTGCTTTTGGTATATTTGTAGCTTTTCACAATCTAATGGTAGCTTTTGTACTGTTGTTTATACTCTTCATAACAAGCGGGAGAAAATCAAGAATCTTTCTTATCAAATCCAGAAGAAACCAAGGTTTATTTGCTAGAATAAAAGAGATCTCTCCTCTTGTAAAAATATCTTTGTTTCTATTTATCTCAGCTGTAATATTTCCCTTCGTATATAATTAGAATGCTCAGTGAATTAAAGCAATTGGATATAAGATTCAATGAATCATCCTATGATTTTAAGAAAAATAAAAGAAAAAAAGAAAAAGAATTGAAATGTTTATTATTTCCTTTTTCGACGGTATAATGCAATTGCTGAGGCAGCACCAATCGCGGCGACTATTGCAAGTATGGGTAGAGGTGTTTCTATAGTAATTTCATAACCAGCGGCTGCTAGCCATTCTTGAGATAATTCAAGATCTCTGGAGTATTTTGGTGCAATATCATCATAGTAGTAGAATGCTGTATATGGATACAACACACTGTGAGATATTAACCATTCACCATCACCAATTACTTGGTTGATTTCTTCACGATCGACAGCATAACAGATTGCTTTACGTACTGCAACACCTTTGGTATATTCAGTCTTACCAGCTTCAGTCAACCATACAAAGTTATCTGCACCACCAATGAATGGGCGTTTTAGGTTGAAGAAGATGAAGTCGATATATCCACCAATTGTTGTAGTTACTGTAAATCTAGGATCAGCTTGCATTTGTTTACGTTCTGCTGGGAATTGACTAAATCCACCAAACCAGTCAAGTTTTCCTGCTTTGAATTCTGCAAGTTCTGCAGTGTTATCAGGAATAACTCTCATGTTAATGGTTTCTACAAATGGTGTCATACCTGTTTGTCCATCAATAGCTCCAACACCAAACCAATAGGGGCTTCGTGTTAGAACGGTAACTGAATGAGGGATATAGTAATCAAGCATGAATTTACCATTTCCAAATACAGATACACTGAATGTTTGCCATGCAGGTGTGTTTATCATACCTTCGTAGATTCCCCAATTCTTAACTCCACCAGCTGTGTAAGTAACAGTTGGATCTGTAGAGTTCAAGAAGAATTCAGGAAGAATGTTCCAGGGTAAACGAGCCCAGAAGTCTACATACATTTCTTTCTCTACTGTTGCTGGATTAGCATCAATGTGAACATGGAAAGCTAATGGATCTGTTTCATCAACGTATATGTCATTAATCCAGTCATGATAGGTAACACTTTCACTAACATTGGCATTACCCCATGCAGCATATGTAAAGACTGCATCTTTTGCTGTAACCTGTTGGTTGGTACCGTCACTGTATTCGCCTTTCAAACCGACCATGAGCTCTCCAGTCGGAATGTCTGCTAATGGTACAGAGCTTGAATCTCTGGCAGTAACATTATAAGATGGATTCCAGTAAACACCATCTCTCATGAAGAATTTGTAATGGTAGTCATCAATTTGTTCCCAATCATAGACTAGCCCAGTCTTTAATGGGGCCAGATCAGGGCTGAATTGAACGACAGGTTCAGAGGATCTTAACCAAATTCTTGATGAAGGGCCATCATCAGACAAGAGTGGGTTAAGTTCTCTCCACATCAAATCGGCTAAATTCCATTCATCTAGAGAATCTTGACCTTCATGGAGACCATCATAGCTCATATATGGCAATGAATCGGTTATACCCCATCGAATATCATAATCTTGGGTATTAGACCATACACCAGCATATGACCTGTAAGAGTACAGTGGGAG
>JAGLRO010000038.1 GCA_023136245.1 Candidatus Heimdallarchaeota archaeon | reverse complement strand
AATATTTGGGAGAAACTAGCGATCAACTTAATGCTAATGTTCGAAGTAATATTGACGCTGCTAAGGAGTTTATTCAAAATAAAAAGAATGGTTTTACAGCACTTAGGTCAAGTTTAGTTTCTCAATTAGAAGAATCTATCAATAAAAAGAAAGAGGAGCTTGATCTAAAGCTATCTCAAACATCTTCCAAACTTCAGACTTCCACTCAGAATCAGAAAGAAACAGTATCACAAAAAACAAATGAGTTATCTTCGCAAATCTTAGGAATTCAAGAGACTCAAAATCTAGAGCTTAAACAGACAATTAATGAATTATTAAGAAATAATATTGAAAGCTTGAATCAAGCAAATACTTCAATAAATACAATTCTTGAGAATGTCAAATTGAAAAATGATGATGCTATTGTTTCTGCTAACAGTGAAGTGAGTCAAAAAGCTCTATTATCAATAGAGAAAATAGACGGAGTTGCAGAAAGTTTCAAGCCAAAACTAAATGAATTGAATCAAGCATTAGCAAACGATTTGGATGGAATAATCCAACAGGTTAAACAGAATATAGATACCACAAAAATGGATGTTAGATCCTTTAACAGAAGCCAAGCTGATAAATATGTAGGTTATTCTGAAGAAACAACTCGAAAAACGGGTGAAACAATCGAAGGAATTTCAGAATCGGTCACTAATTCATTATCAGACTTGAACTCATCTTTAGAACTTATATTGAATCGAAAAGTGGAGGATATGTCACTTCAAGTTCAAGAAACTATAAACACACTAAAGGAAAAGATAGATGGGATAAAAGAGTCATTGTTGGAAGAATTAGTGCAACAAAAGAGTACATCGATTAATAACACTATCTCACAGATTAAAGAAAGTATGGCTCTTCGATATACAGATCTCCAAAATAATGAGCAAAATCAGAGGAATGTTTTGATAAGTGAGCGAGATATGTTTGCACAGAAATTAGAAACTCACTACAATGAAGCTGTTGATGAATACAATGCGAAAATCCAAGAGTTAAGAGATAATTCCACAGCAAGATTCAATGGTTATGAAACTAATTTGTCATCACAGTTTGAAAACATCACCACTGCTCTAATCAACGATTTAAATCTGACCATTCAATCCTTCAAGGATCTTTCTGGTCAGCTTAATTCTACAATTACAGAAGATTTGGAAACTGGATCAACAAGATTAAAGGAAAAATGGTCTGACCTTATTGAAAAAACTGAATTATTAATTCAAGAAGGTGAATCCAAAATGACACAACAGTACCAACAAGTTGCTAGTTTAATACAGACAACTACAACAAGTGTAATGGAAGAGCTAAATAACTATGTACAAGAAACTTTCAATGCAACAAATAGAGTAACAAGTGAAATAATAAATACATCCAAAAATAGTATCGAGGAAGGTACAAGTCAAATCTCTGTAAGTCTTACATCTGAAGTAAATGAAACAATGACTTTCCTTGAGGATACTGAGAAGAAATTTACAGATACAGCAAACCAACTTATTGGAGCTACGATGAAATTAAAAAATGATTTCAGAACCTTAGAAGCAACTAGTAAAGAAACAACGATCCCAGCAGTACAAACCTCATCCATAATTGGACTGGAAGCTATTCTAGAACATATATCTAGAATTGTAGGTGAAACTAAACGAGGTGTAACTATAATGTCTCCCAAACCTGAATATGTTCCAGTAGAAGTGATAAAACAACTACCTACAACAGTCAAAGTTACGATTGTAACTAAACTTGATGAACAGATTGATAGGGATTGGATTAATTCAGTAAGCAGTGCTCAAGCAAATGTAGAAATCAGAAAATTCAGAGATACAGGAACAGGTGCGGAGATGCCTCAATTCATTGGCGTTGAGAGAGAAAATGAGGAAGTGCTAATTGCAGCTCAAGATGAAGCATCACAACACATAGTTGGTATTATTAGTAGCTCAACATATTTTGCGAAACTAGTTTCATATATTGTAATTTCTGATTACGCAAGAGGAAGATCAACACAAATAAAATAGTAAAATGAGTTGAAATCCTCTATTTTTTATTTTTAAAATATTTTTCTACAGTATATATAGAACGTATAGCTATTGAGAAGAGTTTAAAAAGAGAACAATAAACGGGATTTAGAAATATTTGGGTGTTATGAAAGATGGCAACAATAGTAGATGCAGATTGTTGTACTGGCTGTGGAGCCTGTATAGACATTTGTCCAGAAAATGTTTACGATCTAATAGACAATATATCAGTTACTACTCGAAAGGAAGAATGTACGGATTGTGGTTTGTGCATAGATGAATGTCCTAATGAATGTATAGACTTCGAATAGGCAGTCACTACTTGTTTCTTTCCTTCTTTTTTTATTCATTCATAATATAGACTGAGACTCCAATTTTGCTTAGTTTAATTTATCTTATAAAACCTACACATTTATTTATCAAAGTCTCATTATTGAATTGATAATGGAGATTTTATCCTGTGTTTATGTAAAAACTTTATCCCAAAAAAAAGGAGATAATCCGCGTTCGTCTTTAATGATTAGTGTAAATAATCAAACTAGAACACTTAATCTCTGGGAACCATGGTTTGAATTAGGTGACTTACTAACTCCTTATTCAAAATTACTATTGTATAATGTCGACAAAAAAACAACTGAAGATGGTTTCTACTATTCTGCTGGTAGAAAAACTATTGTTGTTATTAATCCTGATATTCTTCTTAATGCAACATCTATTAATAGCGTTTCTTACTGTCCAAGAAGCTATTATTTGAATGAAATTGTAGGTGATACGGTGTCTCCATACATTGCAACACGAGGATCAATTATCCATAACTGTCTAAGTGCATCTATTGTAACAAGTACTAAACCTTCTGATAATTTATCAGATACAATAGAGGATTTTTCTCTCAAATTTGAATATCTGGGATATTCCAAAGAGGATGTTCATCAAGATTTAAGAGAAATGGCAAAGAGCTTAGATCCTTTTGTTTCAAATCTCATCGGTGAATCACTAACTGAAATCCTTTTTCTATCTCCACTATTGGGGGTAAGAGGAAGAATAGATCTACTCCACGAAAATCAGATATTTGAGCTAAAAACTGCCAAAGTTTCTGTGGACGATGAATTGCGATTTTCTGATCTACTTCAAGTTACTGTGTATCAGTATGGTCTGTCTAATGATATCAATCTGTCAAAACAAGAAAATGGTACAGTGATATACGTAGGAACTAATGAAGCTGTTCAAAAAACAGCTGATCCTAATTGGGGTTTACTTAGATATGCAATGCAACAGAGAAACCTTGCCTATCTAATTTCTCATCAAGGTTTGATTCCTAAGCTTCTACCTGAATCTCAGCATAAGAAATGTAGACGATGTTCCGTTAGACACTTTTGTTTTTTAGTTTGTGCTGGATTGGAACAGGAAAGAAGATGTTCAACTTGTCCTCATAACGAACTATGTACCCAAAAATCATTACCAGATTCTTACAAGGACTACTTTAATCGATTTACTAGATGGATAAGATTAGAAAGAAATGAAACAGCTGAAAATCTATCGAATTTATGGAAACTTTCAGTAGACCAAAGAGTAACAAAAGGAAAAACAATTTCAGATCTCAATCTTGAAAGTGATTTCACTGAACTTGGAATTACAAGATTGTTATTCTCATGTAAGAACCAATCTGAAATTCGTGAGGGAGATATAGTAATTCTAAGTAAAGGAGATATCCTAAAAGGTAATATAGGAACAGGGATTGTATCACGAATAAGTAATAGTTCTATTGAAATTGAAACTAGATCTCCAATTGATTCTGCGAGCGTTGTTGACTTATATTCAATAGATGTTGGTTTTAGAAGACAACAAAGAGGTTTATTTAATGTACTGTTCAAAAGAAACAATTTCAGAGCGTTAATTGTTGAGGGAGAAGCTCCTAATATCGTTCAAGAAAAAGGTGAATTCATAGTTAGTAATTCAGTTCAAAATCAAGCGGTTGAAAAGATTTTAGGAACAGATAATTACTGCTTAATTCAAGGACCTGCTGGAACTGGAAAAACTCATGTTATTGCAAAAACAGCTATTTTTCTTGCAGAAAGGAGTGAAAAAGTTTTACTTACTGCTTTCACTAATCGAGCTGTTGATAACATTTGTAATTATCTAATTCAAAATAATTTTCATAACTTCATAAGACTGGGAGCAACACATTCCATACAAAAAGAAATTGAAGATTATACATTAAATTCATTTAAAGAAAAAAATAAAGATAAACCTACATCGGAAATACTAGAACAAATTCCAATTATTGTAGCTACAACATCCACAATATCAAATCCGGTTTTTGAAAAATTAGGTATACAAACCATTATCATAGATGAAGCTAGCCAGATGACTGAACCAACAGTTGTGTCTGCACTCATGGAAGGTAATAGATTTGTTCTTGTTGGAGATCATAAACAACTACCTCCTGTAGTTCAAAGCCTTCAAGCGCAAAAAGAGGGCATGAGTGAATCTATGTTTGAAAGGTTTGCACAAACTTTTCCTGATTCAGTTCATTTGCTTACAGACCAATTCAGGATGAATGATAGAATAATTGAATACTCCAATGATAGATTCTATGAAGGAAAGTTGAAGGCTTTTGACAATAAAGTTTCAAAACAGAACCTGAATGATCTAAAAAACTTTATTGGGAACTTCCTCGAATTAGATGATTCTATTATTTATGATCCAGATTTTCCTTTAGTTTTTGTTCCAATAAAAGGTATTTTTCAACCAGATAAAAAACTGAACAAAGCTGAAGCAGAAAAAGTTGCTCAAATTGCTTCCAGATTTCTAAAACTCGGATTAAGTACTAATCAAATTGGGGTAATTTGTCCCTATAGAGGACAAGTTGGTGAAATTCGAAGGAATTTGACCCATAAAGCAACTGTAGATACCGTTGATAGATTCCAGGGAAGCGATAGAGAAGTAATCATACTTTCTTTAACAGAAACACAATCTAAGGGTAAGAAAGGATTCGCTGATCAAAGAAGATTAAATGTTGCATTAACAAGAGCAAAAAAGAAACTCGTGGTAGTTGGAGATCCAAATATTCTGGAAGACGCTATTCAAGATTATATTAATTATTTAAAACAAAATGCAGGAATTTTTGATGAAGGCAGACTGATACGAAAAGAAGCAGAGAAAAAACCAATCAAGCATGAAATAGTAGTTGTAGCTGATCATCTTTCAAAAACTGCTAAAATTATAAAAAAAGTTGTAGCAAAAGGAAAGGAATTTACTGCGATAAAAGATCGAAAATATCTTTGCCTGATTTGCTCAGATCCTGTTTATGAAAATGCAATCGAATGTCCGCTTTGTAAACATCTCTTTCATATGGACCATTTATTATCTTGGTTAGAAGAGAAAAGACGATGCCCTAATTGCAGAACAATGCTTTCAGTTTTTTCATAGTAAAGAGAAAATATATTTCTTATTTTTTGTAAAACAAAAAAAGAAAAAGATAGAAATTAGAAAAATTATTTTCTAAATCTTCTAAATGCTAGTATTGAAGCTAACCCTAGGAATGAAATGAATACTAATCCGGCTATTCCGGTTGGTGTTGTAACAGGTACTTCTACAGTATAACCAGCAGCTTCTACATAATCGATAGCTAAGTCAAGGTCATATGCATATGCTACAAGTGTATCATCAAATGCGGGTGATGCGTCTGGACAAGGTACAACACCTAGAGCACCAAGTCCTTCTATAATTTCGTCAACGATTGTTTGACGAGGAACAGCGTGACTAATAGCTTTTCTAATACCTTTAGCAGCATCTGATGTACCAACAGGTGTCAATTCACCAGTACCCATAACTGGGTGTTTCATGTTCATAGCCATTTCTTGATGAGCAGGATCTTTAATAAGAACACCTTCAATTCCTGAAACACCTTCAAAGTCTGCTAATACTGGATAGTATTGGGCATCCATAATGTCGATGCTTCCATCAATAAGTGAAGCTACTGCTGCATCTTTACCTGATATAAAGGTTAGATACCAATCAGTTAGTTTTACTGCTGAACCATGCCAATATGGATTTGGAATCATATGAACAATGCTGTTTACCTGATCATAACCACCTGCAGGATCTATCATAAATGGACCAGCGGATTTAACAAGTGACCACATAGCATCACCAGTTCCAGGAACATCATTGAAGATTGAGTATCCGGCTGAGGATATCAATGGTTGGATTTCGCTTTTATCAATGATAGCACCAGCTAGTAATGATTTTGCGAAGTTGTAAACACCTGTTAGTTCAAATAACAATTCTCCACCAGCGACATCTGGTCCAACAACTGATATAGAAGTATTTGATTCGAACCATTTGGTATAATAGCTGTAACCACCAGCACCAACTGAGGGTGTCATGGTTAATTCATAGGAATATACGACATCTGATGGAAGTACTGCGTCACCATCGCTGAATTTAGCTAGGGGATCTAAGAAAACAGTCATGTTGATTTTATCATCAATAATGGGTGATATTGTTGCGTTCAATGCGATTTCAGGTTCCCAATTATGATGGTCTTGTCCTCTTTTGACCAATCCACCATAAACTGATTGCATCCACTGCATATCATAAAATGATTCTGCTACGTAGATGTTTGGTTCTCGTAGATCTGCTGGAATACCATATTTGATTATACCATCATCACTGTCATCCCAGTATTCGGTTCTATGATTAGAAGATGCAATGAGTAATCCGTCTACACCACTAACAGTTTCAGTGAAACCAAAGAGTGATCTTGGATAGATTAGAACAATTGCTGGTAGATCTTCGTAGAGCATTTGTTGTATATCAGCTGCGAATCCGTCTCTTGCAACAGGATCAAGTGCTGTTAGGTAGTTGTCTAATGCAGTATCATATAATGGATTAATGTATTGATAGAAGTTGTCACCAAATGGTACTAAACTTGCACTGTCAAATAGACCAGTTGGATCCCAATCAAGACCCCATGACCAACCCACGAAGAGGATGTCATAACCACCTTCTGCGTATGTTGGAACGTAATCATAGTCAAGTAATGGATATGACCATGTACGAGGACCAATATTACCCCATCCAGTTGATTCATGGAAGGTAACACCAATACCAATTTTTGGTAGTTGTTGCTCCATCAGTAGTGACCATTGATTACGAGCGGCGCTTGTATTGGGTGAAAGTAAGTTGATCGAAAAGGCAATTTGAATATCCATATCTTGTGCCATAGTCAATGTCATTACTGTCGACAAACTGAACAATACTACTAGGGTTAATCCTAATAATGCTTTTTTATTCATTTTTTTTTCACCTTTTTTTTATTTCCACCAATAGTTCTTTACTACGGTGGAAGCAAGAAAAAGTAGCTAGCACATCTTAATAAGTGTTTTGGGTTTCTATTTCAATTATTAGATTACATGAATGGAATGCATTGTTCATTCTAATGGCACAAGTTAATTTTTGAAACTCTTCAATAACACCGACAATTAAAGTTTTATTTGTTTTCTAAATTTCATTTCAATAATTGGATTGCAATAACGTAGTTCTTTTCGCTTTATGAATAATATATGAAAATGTTATTTTCATAAAAATGCAATTCGATAAATCTGCCAAATTATCATTGAATAAAGAAGAAGAAGAGAACCTCCTGAATAGTATGTGAAAGCATTGAAAGTTGCTTCTCTAAAACTATCCTTAGTGATTGTGTCTGAACCCATAAAGCGTTCCTTTATCTTGGATACCATAACAGATTGACCAAAATTTCCAAGACAAGCACCAAGAAAGATTACTACTCCAGCCTCACCAAATACAATATATTGCATGAGATACAAGACTAACCCTATCTCTTTTTCAAAACCAAATACAAGAAGTAGCGCAATAACAAGATTAATCAAAACAAAAACAATCGAAGTAACAAAACCTAATGTTATGATTCTTACCCAATTAATTCTTACAATTTTTTCTTCTTCGAAATCTTCTTCTTTCTCTAATTTTTCTACCTCTTTTTCTTGTTGTATCTTTTGAGGCTTTCTCATTTTTTCTCCCTTTTCTTTGTAATAGCAGCTCCACAATGATTACAGAATTTTTCGGTATTCTGAACCATCTTTCCACATATCATGCAAGTTATAATATCTTTTTTGCTTTGAGTAATAAGAGATTCATCATATATGGGTTCAAGTATTATCTTACGCTTTTCTGTCGAAATTGAGAAGTGTTTGGGATTATCGAGTGTCTTTAGAATTGTCTTAGGAATAGCTAAACGATTTTGTCTGTCCATTTCAAGCAATCGACTTTCTTCTAAATTTCGAAGATGGATTCTTCCTCCATGTTGACCAATAATGATCCCTTCCCTCATTTCTAATATTCTATCTGCTCTAGCTGCAACTTGTTGAGAATGAGTTACTATACACAAAGCAATTCCTAATTCATCACTTATTTTATCAAATAAATTTAGAATGCTTTCTGCTGTTACAATATCTAAATCTCCAGTGGGTTCATCTCCAATTAATATTCTAGGATTTGTGATTAGTGTAGTAGCTATTGCTGCTCTCTTCTTTTCTCCACCTGAGAGTGTGTCTTCTTTTTTATTTCGCTTATCCCAGATATCCATGAATTTCAACAAGAATTCTGAACGTTGTTTTACAATTCCCTGAGGAATTTTAGCATAGAAACCAGCAAGTTCAATATTTTCCTTGACAGTTAAATGTTGTAATAATTTACTGTCTTGGAATATAACTCCTGCAAAACTCCTTCTCGCTCTTATAATTTCTTCCAAAGAAGAACGAGTGATATCTTTAGAGAGATCTTTCCAGAACACTTTACCTGAAGTAGGTTTTCCCATTCCTGCTACAATATTAACTAAAGTAGTTTTTCCTGAACCACTTGGTCCTATGAGAAATAATTTTTCTCCTAGATTAACTTTGAAAGAAACACCCCTCAATGCTTGGGTTTCTATTTTCCCTGTTTTATAAATTTTAATAACATCTTCTGCTACTAATAATGGTAAATCATTAGTATCAGCTGATGACAGTTCTTGTGAAGATATTGAATTGGATGCCATAATCTATTTCCTTCATATTTTTAAGCACTAATAAAAGTGTTTATTGAAAGATTTTGAGAATGAATTAAAGAAAAGAGAATGGAAATTAGGATTAAACTACCACTATTTTTGTAATTGTTCCCCTGGTACTTCTTTAAAATCTAGTTCAGGAGATCTTCGAGCTTCAATTGCATTTGCTATTCTCCTGTAGACATAATCCTTATTATTCCAGATATTATCCAAGTTACCAATTATCAAGAAGATACCATATGTTATTAGGAAGGGAATGAAGTAAATTAGCATCATAGTTAATCCTACCGCGATTGGATGATATTGACCTTGATTCCCGTAAGATTCTTTATATTCAAACCCATATACAAGAAAATCATTTGATCTCCGTTCAACAAAAAGAGAGTAAAGTAAATCTCTGAATCTTAATTCAATATCACCAGTCAAAAGAGCCATTGCAGTACCTATAACCAAAGAAACAATAAAAACAAGGAATAAAAGTAATTTTGCGCTAGGGAGGTATGACCTTTTCTTAATTTTCTTGAATACTATAAAATTATATGTTCCAGTTAGGGTAGCACCTAAGAAAACGGGCATTAGAACAATCCAAATATACATCAAAGTCCATTTTGGTCTACTTGGATTTATTAACTCTGATCCCCAGATATCATCCATATTATAATATCTGTGATTTTGTGCAAAATCTATTTCATCAACTACTGAAAAACCATTTCTAAGAAATCCACTGTCTGTCAGTATAAAAAGAGAAAAACCAAGCAATATTGCAACCATTGGGGCAAAGAACCAAACAATTCCTGGTTTTGCAATAAATCTCAAGGTTGGATCTTGACCTGTATTTAGTCCATATGTAAGAAATACTTTCATCCAATAACTTGGACCATTACCAAATGAGTATTCTTCCCCTTCACCTCTGAGGGTGTTTGTGTATCCCATTATTACAATACTTATTATCCACGTGAAGATCAAATAAACTCCTAACGGAGAATGGATTTTTTTCCAGAAATACTTCAATATAGCAAGTAGCCAGTCTCTCCATACTTGGACGAAAGAACGAGGGCGTAAATCAGTTGAACTCAATGAACTTTCTTCTTGATCGCTTCTTATTGCTTCCATCTTTATTGCCACTTGTTCATTTACTATAAGCATTTTAAATCTTTTCGATGAAAGAATTAAAACGATTTTTTTTGTCTGTATCACGTTTAAAGAAATGCTTGAACCAAAAGCCTTTAAGTGCATCTTACAATTGGGCTTTTAGCGCTTCGAGGATTAGAAATGAGCGAAGAACATACGCTAACTTTAACGAGTGCTGGTATAGATGTTGGGACTACTACGTCTCACTTAATATTTTCAAAACTTAAACTCGAGAAAATATATACTCCAAGAGGCATTAAATTTGAAATAACTGAAAGAGAAATTCTCTATAAAGGTGATATCATTTTAACACCTTTAACTGATGCACAAACAATTGATTATTTAAAACTTGTAGAGTTTCTAAAAAGAGAATATGAAAATGCAAATATGTCAATAGATGATATTGATACTGGTGCAGTTATAATAACCGGTGAGAGTGCTAAAAAGGAGAACGCAGAAGATCTTGTGAAAGCTCTAGCTCACAAAGCAGGGAAATTTGTTTGTGCAGCTGCAGGACCAAATTTTGAATCAGTCATCGCAGCAATGGGTTCAGGAGCAGTTCAATACTCAAAAGAAGCAAAAAAATCAGTAATCAACATAGACATAGGAGGGGGAACAAGCAATATTGCTATAGTAAAAGATGGCGAGATAGTTGAAGCTGCATGTGTAAATGTAGGCGGAAGATTAGTAGCATTTGATGGAGACAGCAAAATAATTAGAATTGAAGCACCAATTAGAATTTTAGAAGAACAAACAGGAATTAATTTTGATTATGGACTAGAAGTTTCCGAGGAAAAGAAAAGAGAAATGGCACAAATTTTAGCTGATAGCTTGTTCGAAGTTATTAATCAAAAGATAGAGACTCAAATTGCTAAGAACTTATTGATGACAAATGAATTGAATTATGATGATGTGATAGATGAAATAATATTTTCTGGCGGTGTGGCTGAGTATATCTATCATAAAACAGATGAAGAATATGGAGACCTGGGTAAATATCTAGGAGAAGAGATCAGAAGAATCGTCAAAGAAAATAAGATGAACATGCATGAACCGATCGAGTTAATCAGAGCAACAGTAATTGGAGCAGGTCAATATACACTACAGGTTTCTGGAGTAACAACTCACATATCTGATATAGACATTCTACCAATACATAATATACCTGTTCTGGAACCAAAAATCTCCAATAAGGAAATAAATGAAGAAAATGTGAGGAAAGCAATTCTGAAAAGCTTTGAGATGTTCGATGTGAATGAAGGAGAGGAAATAGTAGCCCTTTCTTTTAAAGGAGCTATTGGGGGTTCATATGCTGGGTTAACAACATTCGCAAAAGGTGTTGTGGATGCTATACCAAATACTATTGCAAAAGAAAAACCAATAATAATGATTTTTGATCGTGATATCGGAAATAGTGTAGGAAATGTTATGAAAAGAGAAACTATTGCAAAACAAAACATTATCTCTGTAGATGAAATAAATGTTCAAGAGGGAGATTTTATTGATGTTGATAAACCAAAAGCTGGAGGACAAGTAGTTCCAGTAGTCATTAAATCACTTGTATTCTCAAACTAATATAATTACCAACCAATTGCAATACCATCCGCTCGAGGGCTAGAACCTCCACAAAGTACACCGGTTTTTGGATTTCGTGTTATGATTTGACCTCTACCAAAAATCATCCTAGAAACTCCGGATGTTGGAACAATTTCATGACCCATATCTTTTAGAGTACTCATTGTAGATACATTTATTCCCTCTTCTAAAGCTACCTTTCCATTACTTGTTCCATCTGTTATGCAAAATCTAGGTGAGTTGAGTGCTTCTTGAGGATTCATCTCAAAGTCTACTAAATTTAGTATTACTTGAACATGTCCTTGAGGTTGATTAAATCCTCCCATAACACCAAAACAAGCAAATAGTTCATTATTTTTTGTTGCCATTGCAGGAATGATGGTGTGATAAGGTCTCTTATTTGGGGCAAGAACATTAGGATGATCTGGATTAAGAGTAAAATTTGCACCTCTATTTTGTAAGGTAAAACCACATCCCTTGGGAATTAATCCAGTTCCGAATCCCATATAGTTGGAGTTGATAAAACTACAAGCGTTTCCTTCTCCATCAACTATTGAGAAATATACAGTATCAGAGCTAGCAAAAGGAGATCCTTTCTGAACATCAACAGTTGCTTTTGTAAGATCAATTAGCTTTCTTCTTTCTGATGCATATTCTTTAGATATTAGTTTCTTTATCGGAACATCAACAACAGCTGGATCTGCAACATACCATCGAGTATCAGCAAATGCAATTCTCATTGCTTCAATCATTACGTGTAAATGCTCTACTGAGGAGTGTTTCATAGAGGTAATATTAAACTCTTCGAGAATATTTAGTGCTATCAAAGCAGTTATTCCTTGTCCATTTGGTGGAATTTCATATACATCAACTCCACGATAATTTATAGAGATTGGTTCATCATAAGTTGTCTGATGATTCTTCAAATCTTTAAGTGTCATAACACCATCTATTGATTGTATTAAATCCACAATAGCTTCAGCAATCCTTCCTTCGTAGAAACCGCTTTTCCCATGTTCAGCAACTTCCCGAAAAGTGTTTGCTAAAGTTGGATTCTTCATAATTTCTCCTTCTCTTGGTGCTTCACCATTAAGAAGCATCTCTTCTGCGTTTGGACCATTTTTCAATAATCTTGCTCCTCTATTCCAAGCTAAAGCTGTGAATGGTGCAACTGGAAATCCTAATTCTGCAAGTTCAATAGCTGGTTGAAGTATTTCATTCAATTCCATTGTTCCAAACTTATCAATAGTATCTACCCAACCTGCTGCTGCTCCTGGAACTGTAATTGTGTGAACACTAAAAGGTGGAAGAACTTCTGTAATCCCTTTTTGAACAAGTGTTTCTAAGTTCAATTCAGCTGGTACTCGACCACTTGCATTGAGTCCAGAGACAATTTTCGTTTTGTTATCGAAAAATAAACAGAAACAATCTCCTCCTATTCCAGTTGAAGTTGGTTCTGTAACATTCAATGCAGCAGCAACAGCAACAGCTGCATCAGCTGCATTTCCTCCCTGTTGCAAGATTCTCATTCCTACTTCAGAAGCTAAAGGTTGACTAGATGCTACCATTCCTCTTCTCCCATAAACTGGAGAACGAAAAGAATCAAAACGCAAACTCATGAACTAAATATATATTTGTTCAAAATAAATCTAATGGTTCAAAGTGTTAACTATTGTTGAAAGAATTCGTTTAGCCTTTGATGGGATCTAATTCTATTTCAATGATTTGGAATTGAACAAAAAGATGATTATATTTAAAGATAAGTTGGATGGAATTTCAAAAAAAGTGATTGTTATGGAAATAACTGGAAAAGAAGAGATGCTTAAGCATTTACCTGATCGTCCGAAATTTATTCTGAAACTATACTTGCTGCAAGTTATACTAATTATGATCATTAGCGTGATAATACTCTTTATTTTGGATTTACTCCCGAGATTTTTACCAAGTATCAGGTGGTTAGCTTCTTTAGAACCTTATATTCCTTTTATTGGATCACTTTTTTGGATTTTAGGTGGATTAACGATTGTCCATGTAGTTTGGAGAAAAAGAGATAAACTAATTGCTAGAGATAAAAGAACAGCTTTCCAGAAATCTGTAAAGTACTCATTTACAGGAATTCCTCTGGTCTTTGGAGGTATTATCCACGGGTTTCTACCAGTCAGTTGGTTAGCTACAAAAATTTTCTCTTTTTCTGATCCTCAAAAACCTCTGACAAATCTGTTTGAAACTTCTATTGGGAAGATTATTGCATCAGTAGCAGGTAATCCAAATTATAATGATATGATTCCAAGAATCATTTTCAGTGTTCTTTTTCTAATTCTTGCTGTGGTGAATATACTACGAACTATCTTCGTTTTAGGTATAAATAATGCTTCTATGCTTTATGTTTATTATCCTGAAGAATCAAAAATTGTGGATAAGAAGATATACTCTATCGTTCGTCATCCTCTTTATGTTAGTGTATATCTCATAGCAATTAGTGTTGTGATTAGTAATTTTTCTGTTTTTTCAATTGGGATATCTATAATTTTTGCAGCATGCTTCAGTTACCACATTTTTGGTATAGAGGAGAAAGAACTGATTGAGAGGTTTGGAGATGATTTTAGAAAATATAGAAAAACTACACCAGCTTTGATAATTCATCCAAAGAATTGGGGGAACTTTATAAGGTTCTTAATAGGAAGAGAATTTTGATGCAAAAAAATAAAAAAGGTCTTTTGTAAGGAATTTTCTTGTTTTTGTAAATCTCTGCTCTTCTAGTAAGGATACCCATACAACAAGGTGTCATATTAGAATGTACTCCACCCTTGAAATACATCTAGTTTCATTTTGGTTCAGTTAAGGAATCTTTTGATTTTGTTTTACAGCAAACAATAATGCACTTGCAAAGGTTTACAGAAGATAAGTTAAAAGAACGAGATTTTCATTCCAATAATTGGAATGGTTCTGAATTTGTAAATAATTGTAAAGATGATTTATAAGTGTGTGAACTGAGAGCTGAATTAGAGGTGCTGTGAGGAATATTGGAATTAGTCCGTCCATTTCTAATTTTTCATTAATTTGCTCAAAAATCATAATTATGTAAAAATCTGCAGTACCTCTACTACCAAATTTTTTTTTCATTCCAATTATTGATTTGAAAGATTCTATTTCTAGTTTTTCAGTATTCTAGAAATATTACAAAGAATTATTAAACAAGATTCGTAAAACAGATTAGCACTAAAGTGCTTTGATAACGATTTGATTCAGGTGAAAAGATGAGAGAAATAGAAAAAGAAGATTTAATGAAATATCTAAAAGAGAAGAATGATAAATCTAATGCTACCAATCCAGCTGTGGTAGACTTTGTTTTATGGAAGCTGAATGAAATCAAATATGAAGTAAGTATAAAACTGAAAGAACGAGAGCAAAGAGATACCAAAAAAAGCAGTTCATGATTGCCTAAGTTTTTTATTAAGGCTTAAATAAGACTCATTTTCTTTAACTGACTATGGATTCATTAATCGAACCCATCAAATATATCGCTGATAATTTCGGACCAAGGATTGCAGGTACTGAAGCTGATCATAAAAACATTAGGTATATTGAAGAGAGATTCAAGACCTATACTTCGAATGTTACAACAGAAAGCTTTCCTGTTGTTGGAAGATCTTTACAGCATTTGATTAATTTCATAGTATGGGGGTACTTCATCTCGGTATTATGTTATCTTATTCTTCCACCTTTAGCACTAGGATTAGCTTTATTTATGCTACTAATATACTATCTCGCGAGATTCAAAGACAATAATTTACTAAACTTACTCGTTAAGAAAGATTTATCGAAAAATGTTGTAGCTAAATTTGAACCAACTAAAGTAAAGAAGAAACTTGTCATTTTTTCTGGTCATCATGATTCTGCTTTTCATATGCCTTTATTTGAAAAGATGCAAACAAAAATTGCACTTATACAGAATGGAGCTATTTTGGGATTAGTCATGCTCGTTATTTCAGGAATATGGAAAACTATTTTCTTTATTACACCAGTTGTTGGGATAAAAGAAATCTTCTCATATTCAATAAGATCTGTCAGCGTTTATTGGTTTCTACTGCCTGATTTAATTTTCATACTTGCTATTCTTGGTCTTGTATTTGCATTTTACTTTTTGTTCAACATGGTAACAAAAACTCCGTTGATTGGTGCTAACGATAATTTGTCTTCGGTGTCAATACTATTCGCTTTAGGTGAGTATTTGAGAGATAATCCACCTGAAAATATAGAAGTACGCTTAATCTCATTTGGTGGAGAAGAACCAGGATTAATAGGAAGTAAATTCTATGTGGATAATCACATAGATGAACTAAAAGATGCGATTAACTTAAATTATGAAACAGTTGGAATAGGGAGCTTGGGTATTATTGCAAAAGAAAAAGATAACAACATATCACATTGTGAAAAACTTATACATTTTATCCAAGAAGTTGCAGAAGAAAACGGATTTGATCTTCCAGCAAAGGAAATAAGCTATGGAAATTCAGATGCAGGAAGTTTCTCGAAACGGAAAATCAGTGCTACAACAATATATGGTTTTGGTCAAGGAGACGTCTTTACTCTTTGGCATTCCTTAGAGGATGTTGTTGCCAATCTAGATGAAAAAACTCTAGAAGATACTAGAAAAATATCAATAAAATTAATAGAAAAGTTGAACGCTGATAATAGTTGAAATAGGTAAAAAAATGAAATGGTAGCGCCTGATGGACTTGAACCATCGATCTTCGGGTTTCTCAACTGAGATTTTTGTGAATTTATGAGCCCGACGGGTTTTCCATGCTTAAGGACCATATGGTAAATCAACCACATGATTTACCCCAAGGCGCTTTATCTTCACATTCTGTTTCTTACTCTTCTTTTAAGTCTTTTTTTTCTGTATATTCTTTTCTATTTCGTGTTCGACTCAATAATTATTTATCATAAGCTTTTTCTACGATTATATTATTGTACAAATAACCATGATGTGGGCAACTGCAGCGATATTAATTGGTTTTTCCTTACTTTTATGGATTTTTCTAGTTTTAGCTTTAATCAAACAATATCGTTTTGCTACCCTGTTAACAGACTTATTAAGCTTATACATTCCACTTACAGTATTAGCTTTAATATCTTATAGCACTGGTTTAGCAGTGATTATTATGCTAAACTCTGATCAGCTACGACCATTTCCATATGAAATCATTTATGTATTATTTGGGATGATTTTTGCATCTTACTTAATATTTTCATTCAAACAATGGCAAGGAAACTACAGTATCAAACTATACGGTCTCTTCTTAGATGAGCTCAAAAAAACAAAGTACTCTGTCAAGCTTTTTAGTGATTATAAAGATATGAATTCTGACGTTGAATCGAATAAAATCAATATTTACTTACGTCATGATGTAGATTTGTCTATACCAAGATTACTAAAATTAATAAAACTTGAGAAAGAAAGGGGATTGTTTTCTACTCTTTTCTTCCGTTTACATTCTAAAAAATATTCATTTACAAAAATTATACCGATTATTAAACGGTTAGCTGCAGAAGGTTTTGAAATAGGTTATCATTACGAGGTTCTAAGTCAAACAAAGGGAAATACCGAAGAAGCCTTAAATCTATTCACTAGAGAATTAATTGAATTACGAAATATTGCACCTGTCAAGGTTGTATCTCATCATGGAGATAAGTACTCCAATCACAAAATATGGCCTTTGATTGATAAGGAAAAACTTGATGTTTGGTCAGCTTATGATATGAAGAGAGACATGTATATAACTGATGCAGGTGGAAATTTCATGACAAGATCTAGTAAACCACACATATTTGATTTATTGGAACAGGTCAAACCTGGAGACATTGTTCAAATTCTAATACATGCAGATTGGTGGTCATAAAAATAAAGGTGACAATGAATGAGTTTGAAACGTATCTTATCTATACTCAAAAGAATGATAACAGATAAAAGGTTTAGAAATACTGTTCTTACTCGTTTAACTCAGGAAGTACGACAAGCTTCACAACCAATAAATATCGCAACTAAACTTTCAGATAAAGATCAAGAATTCTTAGCTCCAATGAAAATCGCATTTGTAGGGGGCTGTGAACTAGAGTTCATGAAAGAATTCTTTGAAGCCAATGGTGCATCATGTTATCTTACATTTGATCATAATGAATCATCGGATCCAAATTTAACTTTAAGTGATTTCAAGAGTGGTGTATATTCTTTTAATCCAGATATAGTAATAATAAGCGATGTTCAATTTATTAGAAATGAAATTGGAAGTATTCAGCATAACGTGTCTACATTTGAATCTCAAGAAGAAAAGCTCCAATTCATTAGAAAACGTCTTCTCAATGGTATTCAAAAAGCTAGAACAAAATTGAATGCAACATATGTTATTATGACATATCCTCTTGTAATTCGTCCAGCATTTGGGCGGTTTGATTACAAGAATCTTAACAACAGTTTCAGTCTTCGAGAATTCCTCAATCGTTTGGAATTATCATTCTATGATTTATCTAAACAAGAAGATGATGTTTATGTTCTGTCTGTAAATGAATCATTTCTAAAAGCAGGTGTTGGTCTCCAAATACGCGAAAATGATGCGGACGGAGTTTATGAACATTTTACTCGCGAGGGAGCCGTCACAATATCATTAGAATTACTTAATCATCTTAGAGTTGTAAAAGGACATGGGAGAAGAATTAAATGTGTTGTTGTAGACTTGGATAACACTCTTTGGGATGGGATTTTACGTGATGATGGTGTTGAAGGAATTAGTGTTTATCATAATAGACTAACTGTTCTTGAATTTCTTACTCAACGAGGTATTTTATTAGCTATTGCCAGTAAAAATGATAGTACAATCCAACCTCTAGTAGATAAGGTACTGGGACGCATATCTGAATCAATTGTTGTTAAAAAAATAAACTGGAATGATAAAGCTCAGAATTTAGTTGAAATAGCACAAGAACTCAATATTGGTTTAGATTCATTAGCATTTTTCGATGATAATCCATATGAGAGAGATCAAATCGAACTCTTTTTGCCCGATGTTCTTGTTTTACCTGAAACTGATATGATTCATACATTAAATAGAATTGAATTCGAACCTTTAGGGAAGTTGACAAAGGAAAGTACTAAACGCACACAAATGTATGCAGAACATAAGAAGCGAGAGATTGATGAAAATGAATTTGCATTAGATAAGGAAGGTTTCCTTCATTCTTGTGATTTAGAATTATGGATGAGAGAAGCTAAAGATGAGAATCTTGGACGTGTCACCGAGCTTATTCAAAGAACCAATCAATTGAATGCTACTGCTGTTAGATACTCAAAGGATGAAATATTACAATTTCATAAATCAACAGAATACAAAATCTATGTTGTTAATCTCTACGATAAGTATGGGGAGTATGGTCTAATTGGAGTTACAGTCATACATAAAGAAGAAGACAAATGGGTAATGGAAGTACTGACCTTCTCATGCAGAGCAATGGGAAAAACAGTGGAACAAACTTTTCTTTCTTTTTTGATGCAAGAAGCTCAAAAGGAGAATGCAAATTCACTAGTTGGGAAATATCGAAAAACAGAAAGAAACGAAGCAATGGAAAGATTGTTTACTGAAGCAGAGTTTGAATCTGTTACAGCTGAAAATAGATTGGTTATATGGAAATACAATTTTGAAGAAAAAGAAATTCCCGTATATCCTACTTGGTTTAGAATACTCAAGAGAGAGAAATAGTATCTCCAGATTCTGATTTATTCATTTGTTTTAAGGAAAACTTCATAACTTTCCGTGTTAAATTAAGAATTGAATGTTTCAACAACCAGATGAATCAATATTTGTTCAGAAGGTACATGTTAAATTGTCAGTAATACTATTTCTATTAATTATTGACAGTATAATCTATTATTTACCTTATAGAAATAATGTCCATATAGGATATCTTTTCGGCGTATCACTCTGGTTGTATTTTGGGATACTAAATGCTATCCTTGTTGTATCAGTTTATGTTTTTGTAAAAGGTGAAGTCATACTAGATTTTGAGAAGAAAGAATTTTCCTTTCAAGAGTTCAATCGAAGTCGAACCTGGTCCTTCGCAGAACTAATGGGGATATATCTGCTTGCATCTGAGGGAAAATATATAATTAGATTAAGACCTCAGCGTTTGTTAATTTTGGATATTCGCGTTAAATTTGAACAAGCTTACAAACTTCTAGATAAATTTGAAGCACAAGGTTATAGATTCAAATCTATTCGTCCAGATCCTCCAAAACGACTCAATTATACAATTCCCTTGCTTCTTTCAAAATATGAGAAAAAACCTAGTGGTTTCAATCCTGAATTCATCAATTGGTATAGGGGTATGACTATGAGAACCAAGCTGATTTCAATAACGATGTCTCCTATGCTGTACATAATAGGAGCTACTCTAGTTCTCCGAATTCCTCATCTTTTAGAAGGGCTTTCCCTTACAAGAGGTTTTGTTTCGTTCCTCTATGGTTTGACAGCGTTCATTTTGTTTGATGGCGGGTTGTATTTTCTATTTGGTGTATCAATTATTGTAATATTAGCTAAACAAATTTCGAAATTTACTTCTGAAACACATTCAAGTGAAAAAAACTTAGCAAGAAAACCAAAAGAGTAAAGTTAATTTTGTAGAAAAATATAATATTGAATATGGAAGTATTTTCAGGATTGCTTATTTCTTGTGGAAGAACTTTGGAGAGAAATGCTTCCAGCGAGATTTATTATATTCTTACTGAACTTCTTGATTATGTTGATGTCAAAGTAGAACCAGTAAAGGACATATCAGGATTATCAATAGCAGTTTTTACTATTGATCCCATAGTGACTATTGAACGAATTAAGGAAATAGCTGAGAAAGATATATCTGCGATGAGGTACGTACTCAAATTAGTTCCAATTCAATATCGTATTTTGACTTCTTTAGAAAATTATGAAATTGTATCGAAGCATTTTTCTTTGAAGATAGATGAGGGGGATACTTGGAAGATAAATCTTAGACGACGTCATACAACAATATCTAGAGAAGAAATCATTGAAAAAATTGCATCCAAAATTAATAAAGGAAAAGTGATGTTGGATAATCCAAAAAAATATTTAATTGTTGAAGTATTAGGAAAATGGACTTATTTTTCACTCTCAACTTTTCCAGAATTATCGATGTCAAAATATGGTTTAGATGATATAGAAGATGAATTTGCGTTTTAAATTATAACAGAAAAAATAAAAAGAAGAAAGGTTTGAACTTTCTATTTACTTAGAGGTCTCTGGCTCTTTTTAGAGGTCTCTTGCGGAAACTGTTTTTCTTCCATTAGCCTTAGCTCTTCCAGCTGCTTTCTTAACGAGTTTAGCAAGCTTTTCATCTAGGGCTTTTAGGAGGTCTCCACCAACCTTGTAATCACCGAGTTCTTTTATATAGTCTCTAACTTTGGATTGCACAATCATCATTTTGATAGCACTTCTGTCGGTTTTTGACTTGCTCCTTGAGCAAGTACGTTAACAACTTGCTATAGCCTATTAAAAACCTTTTCGGTTAAGTCGAAAAATTCCGGTATTACAAAACGTCTAACGGCAGAATACGAAAAAAATGAGTTTTTTTTGATAATAAATGAAAAAACTCAATATGAATCTATTATTTAGCTTTGTAGCTTGAGTTTTCGATAGTTTCTGCCTTATATAAGTTACTCAAATTTGAGTATCGAAATTTTGATAGAAAATGGCTAGAAAATTAAAGAAAAAAAGTCAACTGAGATGAGCTTCTCTAAAGATGTTCACTGAGAAGATTTCCTAATTTTCTGACACCTATATCAATCAAATCTTTTGAGACAAAAGAATAACCGATTCTCATTCCACCATTTATTACCTTAAGTTGCTCAATTTTCCTAGTTTCTGGGTCATATGAGTGGCCTTGTGGAGGATAAAATGCTTTCCCAGGAACTACTAGGACTTCGTTTGGAAGTAAAACTTCTTGGTTAAATTTATCAACATTAAAGCTAAAAGCTTTCTCTCCTTTAGGTTGCCACCAAATAAAGAACCCTCCCGTGGGATTTGTGAACTCACCTTCTGGAAAAGTATCTAGGAGAGCTTGATAGGCTATATCCTTTTGCTCCTTATACTTCTGAACTATCGGGGGAAGACTTTCCTCTATGTATTTTTCATAGTAAATCTCAGCGATTCTTTGTGTTATAGTTGGAGTACAAAGATCAAGGTACCCTTTTGACTTTTCAGCTTCAATATGAAGGAAATCAGGCATTAATGTATATCCTATCCTTAGAGGAGCTGCTTCTTTAGATGATGTTGAAGCATGAATAACACGTGTATTATCTTTGTCAAGAGTTTTCATAGTTGGTCTTCTTTCTTCAAATTGAATTTCCTTGTATGCAGCATCACATATAACAATTACATCATGTTGTTCTGCTATGTTGAATAACTGCTCTCTCCTTTTGAAAGATAAAGTTGTTCCTTTTGGATTGTCGCTATCTTCAACAACATAAAGAATCTTGACTTTCTTTCCAAATTCTTTTTCTGCTTTAATAATCGTATCTTCAACATACTCAGGAATTAATCCCTCTGTGTCTGTAGGAGCTGTGACAACATGTCCTCCAACTTTAACAACAGTAGTTACAAAACCCAAGTAAGCTGGTGATGGTGTAACAACTATGTCTCCAGGATTGATTAGAATATCCAGAGCTAGATAGATAGCTTGTTGAGATCCTGTGGAGATTAAGATCTTTTCCCAATCTTCCCTTCCACCAATACATGTTATTTTGTCTTTTGTGACTAATCTCTCTGCAAGTATCTTTCTAAGATCAGGCCATCCAGCAGTTTGTCCATACTGAAATTCGTTGATAACATTTTGAGGGTCTGAATCATAGTATTCAGCTAACTCTCTTAATATTTCAGGAAAAATCTTTGTTGGAAGGATTCCTGGTAAACCACCTGCTAGATAATATTTTGTTTTGCTCTTTAGAAGTCTTCTAATTTCGCTTTCAGGAATTTCTTGTGTCCATTCAGCTAACACCTTCCTCATTGGATCCATTATTGCAACTCCATTTAATCCATACCTCAAAACTGTATCAGATTATAACGGTATATCTAAAAAGATTTTCTTTACAACTATGCATATCATTATCCGCTAGATTTTTGAAGTCATAGTTTTCTTTTTATGCTATGGAAAGGATTGGTATTGCCATTGTAGGAGCTGGTCCTGCTGGTTTACAAGCAGCAATAACACTGTCTCAACTCAACTACCAACCTATTGTTTTTGAAGAACATTCAGTAATTGGTCAACCAATTCAATGTGGTGAGGGACTCAGTATTCAAGCATTTCATGATTTTTCTCTTGAGGAAGACATGGATGCTTTTTGTGTTAGAGAATTTAAGAAATGCAAAATTATGATGTCGGAGAATAAAGCTGTTTATGGAGATGTACACGCGTTTTCGATTCGTCGGGATGCTTTCGATCAGTATCTAGCGAAGAGAGCAACTGATATGGGTGTTGAAATTCTCCTCTCAACAAAAGTCACAAAAGTTGTTAGACTTTCAGATGGATTCCAAATAATCACTAGTGGTGAGAAAAAAAAGGAATATCGGTGTGATATGTTAATAATCGCGGAGGGATACAAAGCAAAAATTGCAAGAGATCTTAATTTTCCTCAACCAACTCCATTGATTAAAGCTCTTGAATATAAAGTTGAAGGCGAATGGAGAGATGATTTAGAATTCTATTTTGATGCAAAAAAGTATCCATCAGGTTATTGTTGGATTTTCCCTAGAAAAGGTGAAACAAATGTTGGTATAGCGACAACTGCCAAGGACAGAAAAAAACGACTGGACGATTTTTTGAAAGAAAAAGAAATTACAGGATCGATTATGAACAAAATTGGTGGTCAAATTCCTATGAATGGTCCAATCAACAAGTTATACGATACCGGAGTAATTGTTGTTGGAGATACTGCTGGGATGGTGAATCCGATATTTTACGGAGGAATTAGATTAGCTATGACATCAGGTGAAATAGCTGGCAAAATAGTTGCTCATTACATGAATAGCTTAAATGATAATAGTAGATATAATCTTAGTAATTATCATAAAACTCTCAAGAAGTATCAATTTAT
The DNA here is from genome assembly GCA_023136245.1 of Candidatus Heimdallarchaeota archaeon. Taxonomy (GTDB): domain Archaea; phylum Asgardarchaeota; class Heimdallarchaeia; order Heimdallarchaeales; family Heimdallarchaeaceae; genus UBA460. Next base: position 26,136 of record JAGLRO010000038.1, on the reverse strand, counting down.
GAAAAAGGTGAATCTTAAGTGTCATCTTTTCTTCTATAGTAGATCAAATGAATATCTAGAAAAATTATCAATGATATTAGAAGGTAAATATATTAACAGAATTGAAAAGTGGGAAAAGATTAAAGTTATTGGGAAAATCCTAAAATGTCCAATATTATTGAGACACCCCCTAGGATTGTACTGGATTTATAGGGGTTTCAAAATTGCTAGAGATTGGGGTTTTTGAAGTAACACCAATAAGAATAGTTAAATGCTTTCGAAAAATGAATGGAATGACTTGAAATGATTATTCCTGTTAGATGTTTTACTTGTGGAGCACTTATTGCGGACAAATGGGATGATTTTACTAAAAATATCAAAGATGGAGAAAATCCAGAAAAAGTTCTTGATAAACTGAATTTAAAGAGATGGTGTTGCCGCAGAATGTTGATATCTCACATCGATCTGATTGATGATTTTTTACCTTTCACTTGATAAAACCAAGGAAATCTACATACTTAATGAACAGAAAGTTTTTAATGAAAATATTAGAGGTCTTAATGCTCACAGTGTAAGAGAAATCCAATTTAAAACCAAAAAGATATTGAGGATTCAATATGGCAGAAGAAACAGATGAAAAAAAAGAGGAAGAAATGCTCCTAATCCCCCGTGATACATACCTAGTGTCTGGAATTCATATAGGAACAAGTGTGTGTACCAAATTCATGGAACCTTTCAAATATAGAGTTCGTAATGATGGGATTTATGTTCTTGATGTTAATGCAACAGATGAACGAATCCGTGTAGCAGCTAGCTTTATCAGTCGATTTGAACCTTCTAAAGTCGCTGTTTTTGCTACTCGACAATACGCATCTGTTCCAAGTACAAAAATGGCTAGATTAGCTGGTTTTAAGGTGATACCTGGAAGATTTATACCAGGAACACTAACTAATCCATCATATGAAGGATATATTGAACCTGAAGTAGTGATTCTTACTGATCCTAGAGCAGATAAACAAGCTCTCACAGAAGCATCAAGTCGAGGAGTTCCAGTAGTCGCACTTTGTGATACAGACAATACAACTAATTTTGTAGATTTGATAATTCCAGTAAATAATAAAGGAAGAAAATCCCTAGCACAAGTATATTATCTTCTAACAAGAGAGATACTACGAGCCAGAGGAGAATTGGGTGATACAGAAGAATTACCCGCTACTGTTGATGATTTTGCATTTAAGCTTTTGAGGGATTAACTCTTTTTAGCTTTCTTTTGAAAAAGATTTTAATTATCTATCTTCTATTCTACTTATGGATTCTGAGACCATAATATTTTCTGCACCAGCGAAAGTAATTCTTTTTGGAGAACATGCGGTAGTATATGGTCATCCAGCAATTGTAATGGCTATAAATTTGCGAGCAAAATGCTTTGCATCTAAATCTCAAAGAGAAACGTTTACAATGGATCCTCCTGAAATATATCCTGATGATTTGTATATTTTTAATGAGAAAGAAGAGGATTTTGTTTTGGAAAAAAATACAACTTATCCTGTTATCAATCCTGCTTTGTATTTTATAGCAAAAACCATATCAGAAAAAACCTCTATAGAAAAATACCCCCATATTAGCATCAGTTCTGATATACCTTCTTTAGCTGGTTTAGGCTCTAGTGCAGCTGTAGCTGTTGCTACAATTGCAAGTCTTTCAACATATATGGGTCTTGATATAGAATTAGAAGAAATAAATGAAATTGCATTTGAAGCAGAGAAATATATCCATGGTAAACCTTCAGGAATAGATAACACGATAGCAACATATGGGGGAATCCAGTATTATAAAAAACGAGATTACAGTTCGATAGATATTACAGATCCTTCTCCTCATTTGCTTATTGTTAATAGTCTAATTCTAAGGTCTACTAAGCAGTATGTTGAAAAAGTTGCTGAATTAACCCGTAGCAATCCAATCAAGTATAACAGTATTTTGCAGAAAATAGGTGCTTTGGCTGAAGATGCAAAATCTGATTTAATTGATGGAAACTTAATCGAACTTGGAAGACTTATGGAAAAAAATCATCAACTTCTTGAAGATTTAGGAGTTGGAAATCCAATATTAAACGATATAAGAAATTTCCTTAAAAAAAGGGGATCACTTGGCAGCAAACTTACTGGTGCTGGTGGTGGAGGATGTGTAATTGCTCTTTTTGATGACTTAAATAAAGCTAAAAAAACTTCCAGTGCAATTGAAAAACTAGGTTATCAAGTTTTTATCTCAAATCTATCAGAAAAAGGTGTAAAACGTGAATAATAATCAGTATGATATCATTAAGATTGGTGGGGCAGTAATAACAGATAAGTATAATTATCGAAAAATGAATCTTGAGAACTTACATAAAATTGGTGAAGCAATCTCAAATTGGGGTAGACAATGCATTATTATTCATGGGGCAGGTTCATTTGGTCATATTGTAGCTGATGAACATTCCATAACTTCTGGTTTTAACAAATCTTCACAGCTAGAAGGTATCATTCAAATACGTCTTGATATGCAAGATCTAACAAAAAAAGTCGTAGAAGTTCTTAGAGAAAACAAATTACCTGTGGTAAGCTTTCAAACCAGCTCTATTGTATATATTAATGAGGACAACGATGAAACATCTTATTTCTTTAATCCAATAAAGAAATCTGTTGATTTAGGATTAATACCTGTTTTATCTGGAGATATTATTTTCAAGGAAAAAGAAGGTTTTTCCATCTTTAGTGGAGACTCCCTTATTAATTTGCTAGTTCAAAATTTCAACATCAAAAATGTTTTCTTCATTTCTAACATAGATGGACTTTATGTAAAAGATTCAATTACTCAAGATAAGAAACTAATTGAAAAAACAAATTACAAACAACTTCAAACATTAGAAATCGCAGACTTTTTGGATAAAAAACCGGTGGATGTTACAGGAGCTATGAAAGGCAAAATTAGAGATATTATATCTATTTCGAAATTTGTTGAAAGAGTTAAGATTATCAATGGTTTCTTTCCTGAAAGAATCATTAAAGCACTCAATGGAGAAAAAACAATTGGCACTGTAATAGATGGAGAAAAATCTACTTAAAGATAAGTCTTTTAAATTGAACTCAGATTTTGTTTAATACCTAATGAAGGCATATTGTCTGTGCCTGAGGTGAAAAAAATGATTAAGAAATTCGATATTCCCGAGGAAGTTGTTAAAGAATCTTTGAACATTTTAGAAACTACATCTAAAACTGGAAAGATAAGAAAAGGAACTAATGAAGTTACAAAAGCAATTGAGAGAAAACAAGCGCAATTAGTATATATTGCAGAAGATGTTAATCCTCCTGAAATTGTAATGCATTTACCAATACTTTGTGAAGAAAGTAAAATTAACTATACTTTTGTTCCAACCAAAGAAGAATTAGGAATTGCTGCTGGTCTTAAAGTGGGCTCTGCTTCTATTGCGATAGTTGATGCAGGTGAAGCTAAACAATCACTAAAAGGACTTAATAGCAAAATAACAGAGTTGAGGAAATAGTTTAGGTGAAACAAATGAGTTCAAGAGATAGTGACGATGCTACCCCAGCTGAAGTTATTCAAGTTTTGGATAGAACTGGAAGTGTTGGTGAGGTAATCCAAGCTAGAGTCAAAGTACTTGAGGGCAGAGATAAAAACCGTATACTAACTCGAAATCTTAAAGGTCCTGTTCGTAAAGGCGATATAGTAATGTTACGAGAAACAGAAAGAGAAGCAAAGAAAATACGTCGGAGGTAAATTTATGTCAATACTAAAAACAAGAAAATGTTCATACTGTGGAAAAGAAATAGACCCTGGATGTGGAATGCTTTTCGTTCAAAGAACAGGTTCAGTACTTCAGTTCTGTTCGAATAAGTGTAAAAAATCTCAACTATATATGAAAAGAGATCCAAAGAAACTTAAATGGACAGAAAGATACGAAAGGAAGATTATGTAACTTCCTTCTTATTTTGCTTTATTTTTATCTCTGTTCAATAGAAGCTAAAAAATCTTATTTATACTTGTTTTTATATTCAGAGCACTATACTACGGTGAGAATGTTCCAATCAATTAATTTTTATTCTCACTCTAAATGGTTGAGTAAAATACAAGGTGAATTATGATGGAAAGAGAGTTTATCATGATTAAACCAGACGGAGTACAAAGAGGGTTAATTGGTGAAGTGATTCAAAGAATTGAAAGAGTAGGTTTCAAAATCATAGCGATGAAAATGATTCAAGTAAGTATGGAACAAGCAGAAGAACACTATGCGATTCATAAAGGAAAACCTTTCTATGAAGGATTACTTGAATACATCACAAGTGAACCTGTTGTGGCAATGGTTATTGAAGGAAAGGATGCAGTTAAGATTACAAGGAAAATTGTAGGAGCTACAGATCCAGTCTTAGCAGACCCCGGCTCAATTCGTGGCGATTTCGCTCTTGATATTGGTAGAAATATCATTCATGCTGCTGATTCACCTGAAAATGCAATAGTTGAATATAAAATCTATTTTGATGAAGAGGAACTTCTTAGTTACAAAAGAATCGATTATGATTGGTTATATGAGTAAGATTTCAAAGAATTATTCACTATATTTCTTTTATGTTCAACCAATTTCTTTTTATTTTAATTATTTTGAAGGATGACATAGAAAATTAAAGATTCCATGAATGGTTTTTTATTGAAAGGGGATAGCAATGTCTAAAATAATAGAAGAAAAAACAGGAAAAAGAATCCGAAGTCCCATAGGAGTTATTTTAGGACATGTTGATTCAGGTAAGACGAGTTTATTGGATAAAGTTAGGGGAACAGCAGTTCAAGCAAGAGAAGCTGCGGGTATAACCCAACATGTGGGGGCATCTTTTTTCCCATCTGAAACTATCTTAGAAGTTTGTGGTTCTTTATTGAAAGATTCAAAGATTAAATTGAACATACCAGGAGTTCTAATAATTGACACACCTGGACACGCTGCATTCATGAATCTTCGAAAAAGGGGTGCTTCTGTTGCTGACATAGCTATATTAGTAGTTGATGTCACTCGTGGTTTTCAAGCTCAAACTTATGAATCCTTAGACATTCTAAGAGCGCGAAAAACTCCGTTCATTATAGCTGCTAATAAGATTGATCGAATTTCAGCATGGAAATCTAATCCTAATGCTACCTTTCATGAAACCTATTCTAAACAAATTGCCAAAGCAAGTGCAGATATGGACAACCGAATTTACGATATAATGGGTGAGTTATCTGAACTTCGAATGGAAGGAGATAGATATGACAAAGTTAAAGACTTCCAAAAAACGGTCGCGATAGTTCCAACTAGTGCGAAAACAGGTGAAGGTATTCCAGATTTATTTTTAGTATTGTCTGGGCTTACTCAACAATTTATGATGGAGAAATTAGAATATAGTGAAGGTCCTGGAGTTGGAACTATTTTAGAGGTAAAAGATGAAGAAGGATTAGGTACAACAATAGACGTTATACTATATGATGGAGTAATTAGGAAAAAAGACCAAATTGTTATTGGTGGAAGAGAAAAACCAGTTTTGTTGAAAATACGCGCTCTACTAGAACCTAAGGAACTTGACGAGATGAGAGATCCAAAAGATAAGTTCAAAGGAGTTGACGAAATTTATGCATCAGCTGGTGTAAAAATCGCAGCTCAAGGTTTAGATGTTGCTTTATCTGGAGCTCCTCTTCGTGTTGCTCTTCCTGGTAAAGAGGAAGAAGTTTTCAAGGCAGTAGAAGAGGAATTAGAAAGTTTCCGTATTGAAACAAAAACAAATGGAATAATTCTTAAAGTAGATACTCTTGGCAGTCTGGAAGCAATTGTTGATATGTTAAAAGAGAAAAATATTCCCATTCAGAAAGCAGATGTGGGGGCTGTTAATAAAAAAGATGTAATTGATGCTGCAATTGTAGCTGAAAAAACACCAGAATATTCAGCAGTATTGTGTTTTAATGTGAATGTCCTTACAGATGCACAAGAAGAAGTTGAAATAAATGATATCAAAGTATTTAGTAACAATGTAATTTACAATTTGATTGATGAATATGAGAGATGGATGCTAGATGTACAAGAAGCAATTAAATCTGAATCACTTAAGGATTTAAGAATGCCAGGAAAAATAACTTTACTACCAAATCTCACATTTCGTTCAAGTAAACCAGCTGTAGTAGGAATTGAAGTTCTAGGTGGCATAATACATCCAGGACAAATGCTTATTCGTGAAGATAATAAAAGAGTAGGAAGAATCCGTCAAATTCAAGATAACCAAGAATCTATCAGAGAAGCAACTAAAGGTATGCAAATAGCAATATCAATCAAAGGTCCTACTGTGGGAAGACAAATAAAAGAAGGAGATGTTCTCTATGTTGATATACCTGAGAAACATGCTGTTTTGTTTATGAAAAAATATAGGGATATGATTTCCAATGATGATGCTATGATTCTAGAAGAACTTGCTGTAATTAAGAGAGAGAATGTCAGCAAATATTGGGGCTGGTAACCCCTAGTACGAGTTAAACTTAAATAGACACTCACCTTATTTTGCTAGCTGAGTAGATAATTTTTCAACCAAAACTCAGCGAGTTCCTGAGTTAACCTTGGGGAGGGTTCCTTACTGTGTTTTAGAGAGTATTTTGTACCAGTTTTCAACAAAATTCACATTGTCCTTTTTTGATAGATTATATCGTCGAAATGGTTTGACTAGATGCCTTTGTGCTTGTGCTGGTGGAATATATAATCCTCTTGTTAAGTTTCTTATAATGGGAACTCTTAATTTTGTAATATTACGATCCTTATGACCACATTTTCTACATTTGTATCCTTTGTTTTTCCCAGCACTAATCATTCTTTTACTACAATTTGGACAGAAAGGTGATTCTTCCTTGAATTGCTCTGATATATGGACAACTTCACATTTTTCCAATTGAATTGTGAATTTCTGATATTCTTGCTTATATTTTATTCCACCATATGCCATAATTCTATCTCCTGGAAGAAGTTTCCGTACAACTTCTCTAAACTTCTTACTGGGTTCAAAAGCTGCAACATCGATGATTTTATTGTCCTTTACTGTACTAGCATTGAAGATTGTGTGTCCCCCTAGAAGTATTCTTGGTTTTTCAATGACTTCAATCTCTCCTTTATATACACTAAAATTCCTAATCATAGAATCAGAATAATTGAAATGTTGATCAGTTCCTTGATTTGTTCTGAAGATGCAAAATGATTCAACCGGTTCAGATACATGAACTAGATCGAACGCTTCCAAAAGAACTTCAGGAGTTTCTCCTCGGATACCATAAAGCACAGGGTCCTTTCCTGCAGGAGTAATTAGGATTTTTCCAGATTCTTCGTCGATGTTATTAAAAACATGAGGTGAAAGCTGTTTGTCCATTTTTCGAACTGATTCGGAACTTACTTGTCTTTTTTTGCCTATATATTCCGGTGATCTATAAGATAAAAGCTCGTAAGAAAAGTCTTCTTTCTCCGGATTTAGATTGTTTCCAATTGCTGCTATTGCTCCAATTAATCCTCTACCGTTTCCAATTGTAAAGTGGTAAGAACAGAATTTTCTTGCTATCGCTTTTGCTTTATTAATCGATATGACATCTTTCAACGCATTGATTGAAAATTGCTTGATCTCATTAGGTATATGGTTCTTGACGGCAACAAGTCCTGGATTTGTATTAGGGTCTTTCTGATGAAGATCTTCAATAATCTGAGAAGCAGTTGAAAAAACATTTTCTATATTTTCATTCTTTAAACCTAATGTAAATGCAATGGCACCATTACCTCTTGTTTTCCAAGGAACATTAGGATTATTCCGAATTAGACGTGGATAATCTAAGAATTCAACTTCTTCAGAGATACGATGAATGATTTTAGTTGCGATATGTGTGGTACAACTTCCACTAAGGGAATCAGTATCATCAAAACCAATATGGAGTATCGAATCTCGTTTCTTGGTCAATTTAACCTAGGTATGAAAAGAAAAAAGATATTTTAAGAGATTAGATAGAGTACCAAATCTCTCCTCGTCTATCTTCCTCGCTTTTAATAAGATTTGTTTCCTCAGTTAAACGATCTATTCTATTGCTTAAATCTCCTCTCCACATTCTAAGTCTTCCTGAAAGTTCTGTTAAAGATACACGATTGTCTGGTTTAGTAATTAGGATTTTAAACATATTTCTTACAATTACTCTATCATCGTAATTGTTGACGACATTTGCGATTATATCATTGAATAAACTAAATACTTTATTTATTTCTTCAACATGTTGTTTTCTGGTTTCATCTAATTCTCTAATCTCACTAAGTTTATCTCTAAGATTATCCCTAATTTCAGCGATATTCTTAGAAATTTGTTTTATAACTTTCTCTTTCTTTAATACTGTTTTTTGCTTTTCTCTGATTGTTTTTTCTGCTCGAACATACTTAACATCAAAAGTGTTTTGAGCAACATCAATGATTAAAGAGAAAGCGTTGTTAAGACTAGCATATATTCTTTGAGGACCTTTGTCACTATCACGTTTTTCCATTGATATTAAACCTAAATTCTCTAGCTCTGTAAGATATTCTTTAATTAATCTCGGGGAGATTTTCAGAATCCTTGAAATCTGGAAGGGATAAAGGTCTTCAGCCGATAGAAGTTCAAGAATTTTTCTCCTTGTAGTGTTCGAAAGAAAGTCTAGAAGTTCAAAAACATCAATATCTTCTTTACTGTTGGATTCGAGCATGTTAACACCTTTAGGATATGGGATTAAACAAAACCCATATCTGTTTTATCAAGCTTCTTTCGTATGTCTTTACCTACCGCTACAGCTCTCTCTTCTGTGGGTTTTGTTTGTTCTAGTGCCTCTAGAAGGATTTTTTGTGAAACATTACAATCACATTTTTCTGGATCCAACTCATCATCTGCTTTAATATTATCTCCATGTTCTACAACGTAGTTTTTGATCGCTATCAGTTTACTTTCACTACAAATGGCAGCGATATCTGCTCCGGAGAAACCTTCAGTTTCTCTTGCTAAATCATCAATATTAACATCATCTGAAAGAGGAGTTTCCTTTAAGTGTATTTCAAAAATTTGTTTTCGGCCTTCAAAATTTGGAGATATTATTCTAATTAATCGATCAAATCTACCTGGTCGTAACAACGCAGGATCCACCATATCTGGACGATTAGTTGCAGCAATGACCACAACGTTTCTCAATTCTTCTAGTCCATCAATCTCTGTTAGAATCTGACTTATAACTCTCTCAGTGACACCTGAATCATGGCTTCTTCCTCTAACGGGGGTAATAGAATCGATTTCATCAAGGAAGATTATACAAGGAGCAGCTTGTCTTGCTTTACGGAAAATCTCACGTATTGCTTTCTCAGATTCTCCAACCCACTTAGAAAGGATTTCAGGTCCTTTTATACTAATGAAATTTGCTTCTGATTCATGAGCAACAGCTTTGGCAATCAAAGTTTTTCCAGTTCCTGGAAGACCATAAAGAAGAATTCCTTTTGGTGGATGAGCATTCATAGATTTGTATAATCCCTTGTATTTTAGAGGCCATTCAATTGATTGACGCATTTCTTGTTTTACTTCATCTAGTCCGCCTATATCTTCCCAAGTAACATTAGGTACCTCAACAAATACTTCTCGTAGAGCAGATGGTTCGACAGTTCTGAGACCATTAAGGAAGTCATCGTTGGTTACATTAATACTTTGTAAAATTTCTAGAGGGACCTCTTCGTCTTCAAGATTGATTTCAGGTAATACTCTTCGTAATGATTGCATAGCTGATTCTTTAACTAAGGCAGAGATGTCTGCACCAACAAAACCATGAGTCATATCAGCAAGACGTCCTAGGTCAACATCCTCAAAAATTGGCATTCCACGAGTGTGAATCAATAATATTTCATAACGACCTTCTCTATCAGGAATACCTAACTCAATCTCTCGATCAAAACGACCAGGTCTTCTTAGAGCAGGATCGATTGCATTAACTCGATTGGTAGCTCCAATAACAATTACTTGACCTCGAGACTCTAAACCATCCATTAAAGCTAAGAGTTGAGCAACAATTCTTCTTTCAACTTCTCCAGAAACTTCTTCACGTTTGGGCGCTATTGCATCTAGTTCGTCGATAAACAAAATACTAGGTGCATTATCAAATGCTTCCTTAAAGAGGTCACGAAGTTTTTGTTCTGATTCACCGTAAAATTTTGACATAATTTCAGGACCAGATAAAACATAGAAATTAGCTTCTGTTTCATTAGCAACAGCTCTAGCTAAGAGAGTTTTTCCTGTTCCGGGAGGACCATGGAGTAAAACTCCTTTAGGAGGTTCGATTCCAAGTCTTTTGAAAAGTTCAGGATGTCTCAACGGTAATTCAATCATTTCACGAATACGAGAGATTTCTTCAGAAAGACCACCGATGTCTTCATATGACATTTGTTTAACTTCTAAGGCTTTAATGTCCTCCCATGGTTTATCACTGATTTGAATATTAGTTTCAGCAGTCATAATAACAGCATCAGCTGCAGGGGTAAAAGAAGCAACACCTAAATACAACTTTCTAGACATACCCAAACCAATAGGAATAATATCACCAGCTGTTAGAACTCTATCTTCTAGTGTTTGTTTAAGCCAATTTTCTATACCTTGGATTTGAACTCTTTCAGTGGGAGCGAAAATGATTTTTCTTGCTTTAGTAGCAGAAGCTTTAGAAATTGCTACTCTATCATCTATGCCGACTTCAGCATTCATACGAATCATACGATCGAGACGAACGATGTTCTTACCAAAATCTTCAGGGATTCCTCTCCATCCGCGAGCATAAGTCTTTTTATTTCCCTCAATACAAACAACATCTCCAGTACCAATTTTAAGATTATCAGCAATATCTTGAGAAATTCTAACTATTCCTCGACCAACATCTCTTTGGAGAGCTTCTTTAACTCGCAACTGCTTTTCTTTTTTTTCTTCAGTATCTGACATAAAATCACCAATAATAATTAATTAGAAAAAAACTAGTTGACAGGGATGTCAGTTTCATCCCCATTTTCAGACTCAACTAGCTGTAGTTTGACTTCTAAAATGCCATGTTTCATGGTAGCAGCAATTTTCATCTCTTTATCAATCTCGTGTTGAAGAGCGATTTTAGTGTCAATTTGTCTCTTGCCGTTTTCAGCAATCAAGTGCAAATGGTTTTTGACTAATTTAAGATTAACTTGTTCTTTAGTGAAACCAGGAAGCTCAACAATGAGATAAAGTTGATTGTTTTCCTTGTCAACTTGAAGATCATAAGCTACAGAATAATCTCCCGCAGGTTTATGATCAAGAACCTTTGTTTCTTCCTCAGTACCAGAGAGTAAGCGAGGGTTCCCCAAGCCACCAAATAATTTGTCAAAGCTTGGAAAAATATCTGCAAATCTCTCTAAAGAGCGAGAAAAGAGATTATTGTCCCAATCAAATGATTTGTTGAGATTTTGAAGTCGATCAAAAAACTCTCTACCGAACTCATCAGGAATCTCACCGATTTCACGATATTCTTCTTCACCATCAGAATCACGCTGATAGTCATAACCATATTCTTTTTCTACACCATTAACGTTTGTGTAGAAACGAACAGTACGGAATTCCTCGCCTAATTTGCGAAAGAATTCATCTATATCTTTTTTGTCCTTTTTGTTCATTTAAAATCACCTAATATGTGATTGTGGTAATCTACTTGTGGTATTGAACCAACTATACAATACTGCCATTTAATGATATATAAATGTATCGTATTTACTTCTTAATGAAAATTATATATATTCTGTCTCGTATATTATTCTAAGAGCAGAGTTTGATTTTAATGTCTAAACAGAAACGGATTAGGAAGATTGACAATTACTATGATGATCGCTTGGAGGAGGATGACGTTCAAGCTATTACTAAGAAATCTTCTGAATCAATTTACGGTAACGCAGCTAAAAAACCCTGGAAATGGGCAGAATATATCAAGTCTCGAATGAAGGCTTTTTAAATTATCATCCTTTCGATAACATTTTTGAAATAGAACTTTCTATACAAGAATATGGAACGTAAACGATGTTGGGGAGATGAAAACGATTTATCCCGAGCTTATCACGATAATGAGTGGGGTGTTCCTGCTCATGATGATAAGGAGCTCTTTGAATTCATAATCTTAGAAGGCGCACAAGCTGGTCTTAGTTGGATGACTATACTCAAGCGAAGAGAAGGTTATAGAAGAGCCTTTGCTAATTTTGATTTTCGTAAAATCGCTAAATTTGAGCAAAAAGATGTTAAGAGATTAATTAAAGACGAAGGTATCATTCGGAATAAGCTTAAGATTGAATCCACCATTCTAAACGCTAAGGTTTTTTTGAAAATTCGTGAAGAATTTGGTTCCTTTGACAAATATATCTGGCGTTTTGTTGACAATAAACCAATTAATAACAATGTTAAGTCTTGGAAGGAAGTTCCTTCACAAACAGAGATCTCTGATAAAATCTCCAAAGATTTAAAGAAAAGAGGAATGAAGTTTGTGGGTAGTACTATTATTTACGCTTTTATGCAAGCTGTTGGAATGGTAAATGACCATCGAGTTGATTGCTTTAAACACAAAGAAATTGTCTCAAAATACTAGTATAATTTTTGTCTTAATGTAAGATTTATGAACTAGTGACATCAGCAAATCTACATCAATTGTCATAACAAAAAGCGGGTAATTGTGTTGTTAAAAAATGAACGATTTGCTGTATATTCACATTTTGCTGGACTACTTATTGCTATAACAGGTTCTATTTTTATTACTATAGCAACCATTAGGAATGAATCTCATCGGTTCATAGCTCCTCTTTATAGTTTTGCTGTAATTTTGCTTTTTGCTTCAAGTACATTATATCATTTTTTTAAGAAAAAGGAAGATGAATTTTCTTTTTGGAGGATTCTAGATCATGTTGCTATCTTTGTTATGATAGCTGGGTCCTATACTCCTTTGTCTTACATTTACTTATCTGGTGCATGGCGCTGGGGAATTATTTCAGCTCAATGGTTTTTAGTTCTACTTGGATTGATTCTCAAACCCTTTATTTTGGATTTATCAAGATGGATAGAAACTAGTATCTATTTACTAATGGGATGGATGGCTATTTTTCCAATTCGAAAATTCATAGCAATAATGCCTGTGACAGTTATGATTTTAGTTTTCTTAGGAGGTTTAGCTTTCAGTGTTGGAGCGATTTTACATATTATGAATAAAGAAATAATTCCTGAAATATTCAACTTTCATGATATCTTTCATATACTTATCATTGCAGGAGGAACTTTCCACTATTTCGCAGTATATATCGCAATTACAGCTCCATTTTGATTAGCTTAATATTATTCTAGCTAATGGGTAATAATGTAGCTAAAGTCCATGCAAATAGGAAAGCATTAAGTAATGCTCCTGATTCAACTGTTCCTGTTTTATCAAATAACCATGTTGTTATTATTGTATAAATAATGAATAAAGGAAGCAGCATAATAATGAACTGCATACTGAAACCTAGGAATCCAGATAGAATTTTGAAATCGAATAGTAGTAGTGGAATGTATTGAACCAACAAAACTAGTACTAAAGGTAAGATCTTTATCCCAACAATTTTGGAAGTTGTAAGTATTCTGCTGGATAATGTTTTTTCTTTAATCTTTGCTCTATAAATACCGGATATGAACAGACCATCCACAGAGAAATATAAGAGCAAAAAAGGTAGAAGAATCAAGAACATAGACATTCGCAGCCAAGAGAAATTGTTGAACAAAGGTACTATTAGTTTCATACTTATTCCTGGAATTTGCTCTACAATTAGATCTATTATGATCAGAAGCAACAAACATTCCAATGCAAAAACCAGCATTCTCCAATTTGTGTATCGTTTTCCTATTTCTTTTATTATTTCTTTGTAACTAATTTCAGGATTCTTTCTCTTTAGATTAATTAATACCCAGATTACTCCAACTATTGTTAATGAAAGCATCCAAAATATTGCTGTGAATCCCAAGGAAAGAGGGATAAGAACTGCTCCCATACCAAAAATTAAAATTGGTGGGACAAATAGAACTAAATGCAGTAAACTCCAAATTAGTCCTGTTTTCCATAAACTAAAACTAATATCTATTTTCTCATCATAAGTTTTCTTTCTTCTGAAAAATGAGATATCGTACGAAATATTTGCAAATGGAATAAAGAATCCTACAAAAACAAAAAAGCTTAAAGTAATGAATAGATCTCGATATGGGAATATTAATACAGTTTTTTGGTTTTCAGTTCCAAAAGCTTCAATCATCCAGTCAATTGATTCTCTCACTAAGTTTCGATTAATAGGTTCGAATAAATGATTTGTTTTTGGAATAATTAATTTCCTTGCTGTTTGGTCTGAGAAACTACCATACAATTGATTTGTTACAACAGTTTCAGAAGTATTAAATATGGATTTCATATCTTCTTTTACTTCATTCAAATCATCAAAAATTTCATCATATTGTCCAATTGCGATTAGTAGATTACTTGGAGTTGAAGAATTTAAAGAACCATAAATGGATTCATTTGAGGATATAGATAATCCTCCAATGAAAATATGAGCTTGAACATTTCCTTCATTTAGAGATGCTGCTCGTATAGCCCCCACTCCCATACTATGACCTACAAGACCAACATTACTTGAATTTACATAAGACAAGGATTTGAGATACTGAATAGCTGTTGCAACACCTAATGAGTAATCTACAACACTTCCTGTTTCTCTACCAGAATTTCCATGTCCTATTGCGTCGATTGTTAAAGCGACAGCTCCTCTTCTGCCCATTTCCAGAGCAATACCGCTCATTGTTTCTTTTGCATTCATTACTCCATGAATTAAAACTACAGCTGGTAGATTATTGGATGATTCTGCATTTTTAGGTTCGTAAAGATAACCATTGATAGGAATACCGTTATCATCTAATACTATAGTTCTAACTTTTACATTTCCGAATCCTGTATTACAAAGTTGAGCAAAAACTATTAACGAGCTGAAGACAATAATGTAGGCTAGTAAAACCATTAGTAATTTGTAGATTTTTCTCATTATAGCATTCATATTGGATAGGTATAATTAAAAATTTACTCAAAAACTATAAGATTTTCTTTTTGTTAATACTATTGAACAATTACAAAATCGTATTGGAGAAAAATAGTGTAATCTTGTCACGTAGGAGCAAAACTAGCTTTTGAATATTAGGATTAGAAAAAGCATTATTTTCTGGCTAATGCTTTTTTGATATTATAAATCGCATCTTCCGGTTGATTCAAGGCTAATATTATTTCTTCTTCTGACTTTTCATCAGGTTTAGTTTCAAGGATACTGACCATTAAACTGAATATTGCCATTTGTGCGTCAAAGATTGTATTTCCTACATGAAATCCTTCTGGTGAAATCATTGTCAATGATTGATCTCCTTTAGAGAGTCTTACCCAAGGTTCGTTAAGATTCAATAAATTCTGAAATGGTTTTTGTACTCTATTTCTAATCCAAGTTTTTATTCCACCTGGTACTTTAATGATAGTATCTTTTGCATCTCCTTGTAATGACAATGAAGTAACTAGAGCTGCTATAAATTTTAGTCTTCGTGGTGTATCATTGTCATGTAACATTTTGATACGAATTAGATTTGATTCTGGAAGTGTCAAATATGTCAGTGAAAAGGTCTGTCCTTTAAGACTCTCCATGTTTTCAACTGTCCAAGTTGATTTTATCCCTTTCCATTTTCCTTCCTCAATAATTTCTGTTTTTGTTATTTCTGGTTTCGAAGAAGGATTCTCATCTCTAAATGAAAAGTATAATGTCTGTATCCCTCCACTGAAATAATCAACAAAAAAGAAGGGTTTGATCTCAGGAAAATTATCTTCCAAAAACGATCTATTCTCTCTATCTTGTAGTTTTATCAGATTTCCACCAATTTCTTTAGGTACTGAAAATTGCAAGGCTCCGTTATCTATTTTCCATATTTTATGATCTTTGATTTCTCCTTCTTCAATGGTTACCTCTTTCTTACCTATAACAATTAAAGGAATGTCAAAGTCAAGCTCAAATTCACCACTTAAATGTAATCTCAATAACTCTGTGGATTTTGAATACTCTTGAGGTAGTTCTAATCTCACTTCAACTGGTATTGGTGAATAAGGTACAGGTTGGGGCATCTGAATAGTTTTTTGTTCTCCTTCCTCTGTGATAAATGCACCATTCCAATCTTTAGGTAAAATTAAACTTAATTCTCCAGTAAATGGATATGCTGTTGCGAATTCAAATTCAACTGTTTTCTCTACAATTTCACCAACTTCACAAATATAAGAACTGGTTAAATTGCAGTTTATTGGAAGAATTGTTTGGATACCATATTTCTTTTCTTCAGCAGGTATATCTTTATGGCTTATTAACTGACTCCATCTATTTCGTATGTCACTTAAAGAAGAATAGCTATCACCATACCAAAGGTGAACTACTTTCATCTTTTCTCCTGCTTCCAATATTTGTACATTGCTTTCAAGTCTTTCAAGATATCCTTTTGAAATATAGATTTTTGCCATGTTCTCTGGTTTCCAAAACCAAGCGTTGTATCTGGAATCACTAAGTATTTCAGCAGCTGTCCATGTCTCTTGCCACATCTCTGATTCTTGTGGTACAAGTGTTGAACTTAATATGGGTAAAGTTGGATCACTTTCAATGTATTTTTCATTAACGGGTATGATAGTTCTTGCAAATTCTCCAAAAGGATTAACTGAGAGTCCACTTGTTTTTCCAGCTCTTGTTTTTCCCCCTGCAGCTATAGTACCTTCTTTCCCTATATTCTCTAATTCAATCCAATGTTCTATTTCTCTTAATCCAGGTTTAACTCTAAGATGTTTATAAATACGTAAACCTTTAGCTTTGCGGCTATCTGCTGTCAGAATTAAGGTTGATCCTTTTTCATTTGTCACAAGTTCATATTCGTATTTAACCGATCTATCTAAATCTAATCCAAACGGTGGTCCAATTTCAAAAGATGATCTTTGTGTTCCACTTTCTAAATCCCTCCTCTGGATAATTAGATTTCCTCCTTCCAGAGATACTCTCAAAGACCAGAAATCAGTCAGCATATAAATGACATCAGGATCTGGACTTACTACTATTTCTGATAATTCTGGAACATCTGCAATTAAAGGAAAATTATATTCTGGCATTTCAAAATCTGAACCATTTATACGTATTCTTGGTGTTGCTTGAATTGTGTAAACAGTTTCTTTCGAATCATGCGGGATGGATAGTGGAAGCGTAATTCCTGATAATTCTTCAGACATGAGTGAGAAATCAATTGTCTGTGTCTCTTTGATGAGACCTTTTATTCTGTAATCAATTTCTCCTTTAAGTTCGATATTAGTTTTGTTAAGCAAATCAATGTAGACTGTTATCTCATTACCTAATGGTACCACTTGATATGAATCTGGTGATTCTAACTTTATAGACTCTTGAATTTTAGCTCCAGTTACTAGTTGAATTTTATTCCCATCGAATTCTAAGTTTGTTTTAATTACTTCTGAACCTCTTTGATTGTTTTTAAATGGTTTAGCATTTTTATCCACAATGAACTCTCTTGTAAGTGATTTCTTCTCACCCTGACTGATTTCTAATGTCGATGGAAAAACCTCCTTCCACTCTAAGCCCTTAAATGATTCTATATTAAGTGGTAATATTACAGTTTTTCCAGATTCATTTTCGACATTTATTGTCATTGAGTTTTCTATTCCCATATGAATCTCATGAGATGCAAGTCGTATATTGATGAAAATTCTTTTTCCATTAAGTGTTCGATTAAATCCAGTAATTCCCCATCCATACCTATCGATCTCTATTGCCAGTTTGTCCTCATCAACTTCGAAAACGTAAGTATAAAGATTCATTCCTTCTACAACAGTTTTATCTGGAGCTTGGAGAAGTTCTCTTTTGAAACATCCATACCAATCTGGATGTTTTTCAAACCAATCTATAGCTAAAGGGAATTGAAGAATTCCTGGAATAAAATCTTGCATGTAAACACTTGTATCTGGAACCCAGAAAAGCCCAACTTTCTTATATAAAGGAACAGCTTCCATATTTCCACTCCAAGTGTGAAGGTCAACTCGAGCTATTCCTTTTTCCTTTGCAACCTCTAGAGATTTAAGAAGTAATCTCTTCCCAAACTTTTTGCCTTGAACACGAGGATGAACTCCTATAATACTAATATAGGCTGCATCCTCATCTCTCCAATGAGGATATACTCCACAATATCCTACCAAATCATCATTTTCATCCAGAGCAACTAAATCAGCAACAGCTGAAGTTTTATCTAGCATATCATGAACACGTTGTTCATCAAATGGAACAGCTCCTCCAAATCCTCCTGGCCAAATCTCATTGAAGGCATTGAACATTTCTGCAGCTTTTGCAGCCATTTTTGGCTCAAAAATAGTAATTTTTCCTGGAAGTTCACTCATTTTATCACCTAATCCGATTTTAACTCTACTTCCTACATTGTATGGTCACTTCATTTGAGTACATTGGACATAAGAGAACACTTTGTAACCAAAAGAAAGTGACAACATAATACAAATCAAAACATGAGATTATTTATAGCTGTTCAAATACGACTAGCTTAGCTTATAATTGGATGGTTTATGAAGCTTCATTAGTGAGAACCATGTTCAGTTCTTCTAATTATTTCGTTTTGTAAACTTTCTCCAAGATTAATAAAATAGTCACTATAACCTGCAACACGAACAATTAGATTTCTATGTTTTTCTGGTTCTTTTTGAGCTTCCCTCAAAGTTTCAGCAGAGACTACATTAAATTGAATATGATGTCCATCTAATTTGAAATACGCACGAATTAGATGTGCTAGTTTTGATAAACCTACATTGTCTTTAAGAAGACTAGGAGTGAATTTCTGGTTTAATAGAGTTCCACCTGTTCTTAAATGATCAATCTTACTCGCAGATTTCACTACAGCTGTTGGACCCTTTATATCCATTCCTTGAACTGGTGATATTCCTTCAGATATGGGTACATACTCTCTTCTTCCATCAGGAGTTGCACCAATAACACTCCCAAAATATACGTGAACTGTTGTGGGTAGAAGATTTATTCTATGATATCCACCTTTAGTATTTGGTCTTCCATTCACCGAACGATAGAATGATTCAAAAATTCTAATTGTTATTTCATCTACATAATCTTCATCATTTCCATACTTTGGAGTTTCATAAATAACTGAATTGTGAAGAATTGGGTTGTTATCAAAATTGTTTTCTAATGCAGTAAAAAGTTCTTGCATACTGAAATTCTTCTCTTCAAAGATGTTGTATTTGATTGAAATCAAGGAATCAGTTATAGTTCCTAAACCAACTCCTTGAACATATGTTGTATTGTATTTAGCTCCACCATCATTGTAGTCTTTGCCATTAGCTATACAATCATCAACTAGCAAAGACATGAATGGAGAAGGAAGCTGTTCTGCCCAAATTCGTTCGATGATATTATTTCCCTTAATTTTGATATCAATGAAATAATTCAACTGTTTATTGAAAGCTTCAAATAACTCATCAAAAGAGTTAAAGTTAACTGCACTTCCTGTTTGCAGTCCTATTAGCTTTCCTGATTTAGGATCTGTACCATTGTTCAATGTTACTTCTAAAATTTTAGTGAGGTTGAAATATCCTGAGAGAATATAGCTTTCCTTTCCAAAAGCTCCAGTTTCAACACAACCACTAGCACCACCATTTCGTGCATCTATTAGAGCTTTACCTTGGTTTAACAATTCCTGTATAATTGCATCAGTATTGAAAATTGATGGCTGTCCGAATCCAGTACTTACAATTTTCAGCGCTCTAGCCAGGAAACTATCTGGTGTTTTTTCACTAATCTGAACCATTGAACTGGGTTGTAAAATTCGCATCTCTTCTATTACGTCTAGAATTACGTAAGATAATTCATTAACTGCATCAGAACCATCTTCTTTTACTCCCCCCAAATTAATCAAGCAGAAATCTGTATATGTATTGCTCTCCTCAGCAGTTACTCCTACTTTTGGTGGAGCAGGTTGATTATTGAATTTAACCCAAAAACATTGAAGAAGCTCTACTATATCTTCTTTTGATTGCATATTCTCTTCTAAATCACATATATAAAACGGATAGAGATTTTGATCAAGACGACCAGGATTAAAAGAATCCCAGGTGTTCAACTCTAGAATAACTCCAAGATGGATAAACCAATAATGTTGAAGAGCTTCCCAAGTTGTTCTAGGGGCGTTTTCTGGAATATTGCTGCAAATTTCAGCGATTTTTAGTAATTCACTTTTTCGTTTTGGATTAACTTCTTGATCTGCCATTTCTTTAGCATGTTTTGAATACCTTCTAGCGAAGTCTATGAGAGCGTTTGCAACAATTTCCATTGCTTTCAGTTCTTCTCTTTTATTTGTTGCTTCTGGATCATTTTGAAAATCAAGTTGTTCCATACTTTTCTTTATTTCTTCTTTTAATTCAGAAAACCCTTTTTGGAAAACTTTCTTCCCAGCTACAGTATGACCAGGTGCACGTTGTTCCATGAATTCAGTAAAAACTCCAGTTTCGTATGCATCAATCCACCCTTCATCCATGTTTTCGAAGATTTTCTCTCTTATTGATTTTCCCTTCCAAAAAGGAATTATTTGCTCCTGATAAATTTTCTTTACATCATCACTTACAGTGAAAGATATTTTTTCTCTTGAATTAAGTATTTCAAGATCTTCTAGAGTATGAATACATATCTCAGGATAAGTCGGTGCTGCTTGAGGTTCTGGTCCTCTCTCACCTACTATTAATTCTCCTTCGTTTATACAGATTTTTTTATTTTCAAGAATATATTTGAAAGCAAGTGCTCTGGCAACAGGTATAGAGATATTTTCTATTTTTCCACTTTGATAAAATTCTGTTATTAAAATCGCTCTTTCCGGAGTTAGACATGGTTTTGTTGATAAACTCTGATCTCTAAGTTTTTCGACTCTTTTGTTCAACTTTAACCACCAATCTCGACATTCAATCCTGATTTCTCAAAGTAGTTTTTGATTTCAATCATTCTTTCACTGGAAGGCGATTTTGTATTTTCAGTTTTGTACACTCTGTTCAATCTTCTATATTTTTCTTCTCCCATTTTGTTATATGGTAATAAACTTACTTTATGGATATTTCTCAAAGATTTAATAAAATCTGACAGTTGAGAAAGATTTTCTTCAGTATCTGTTATACCTGGAATGATGGGAATACGAATAATCACATGTTTATCCTTTTTACTGAGGAGTTCTAAGTTGCTCAAAATCAAATCACTGGAGACACCAGTATAATATGTGTGTTTAGCATTATCAATAATTTTGAGATCATATAAGAAAAGGTCTACAAATTCAATGAACTTTTCAAAAATTTCTTTCTGAGCATATCCAGATGTATCAAGTGCTATGTGTATTCCCTTCTCTTTACACCTTTGAAGCAACGATGTAAGAAATTCTGGTTGCATTAAAGCTTCTCCTCCCGAAAAAGTTACTCCTCCACCAGATTCATCATAAAAGATTTTATCCTTTTCTATTTCTTCCAAAACTTCATCTACAGTAATTTCTTTTCCAATGGTTTCCATAGAATCAGCTAATTGATTATCGATACTTCCTTTTGATTTTAATATTAATTCTGGCTCTAATTTCTGGCTTTCAGGATTATGGCACCACCAGCATATCAGAGAACACCCCTTAAGAAAGATAGTGGTTCGTATCCCGGGTCCATCATGAATCGCGAATTTCTTTATATCAAAAATAATACCAGAATCCTTCATAAACTCGCCTTATATGATTGTGTCAATTTTAGAATAGCAATATTTTAATCTACCTAGAACTAATAGAGAACAATTATTATAAATATTAATTCACATCGAGAGGTTCCTTAAGTTTTTGATATACAGTGTTGATTCTGTCATAGAAACCTTTTGTGTGATATGTATTTTCAATTCTTAATCTATACTTATCATAATGATGACCCCATTCATGTAATAAGGTTCTAAGAAATGTTCTCGGTGCTACAAATTTCTGAGTCTTTGCTGTTCTACTATAAACCGAGACAGAATGCCTTTTCTCATCTTTTCCTCTCGTTCTATAAACTCCATAGTATTGGCCTCCCCTTCTTGTGTATCGCCTCTTTCCTCCAGTATAAATTCGAAGTTCAGGTAAATTGTAAATTTGATTCATCTCAGCAATAGTATCATTAGAAAATTCTTTGATCGCATCTTCATTTCCTTCGTTAAGAGCATCAGCTAATAATTTAACTGCAACATGTAGAACCTTGATTCTTTGTTTAGGAATTGAATCAATTGCTGCTTTAAGAGACTTATTGTAATCAGAAGTTTGAGATGCAGACCAATCTTTCTTTGTCTTAGTTTTTTGTATTGGTGGTTTTAATTTTGGTGTCAGTAAAGAATATGGAACTCTGAAACCACCTTGTTTTGTTTCAACAGTAACCGTTTTCCTGTTTTTTCTCTTTATTGTTCCCTTGAGTATTTCATCTTTGTAGGGAAAGCTCACAATCTTGATATCAATCATTTGGTATTCTCACAGTATTCAATTAGTATTCGACTTTTAATTTCTGTAATTCCTGAATGATATGATATATTATTCTTCTGATACTTCTTGAATAAACCTTTCAAGATCTGGGATAGTTATATTTGTTATTGTGGTGAAACGAGTGTATATGTTTCTTAATTGAAAAATAGTTTCTTTTATTTGTTGAACTGCTTCTTTTCGCAATCCAAATTCACCTGCTCCATATTTTAGAATAATCATAATATCAGAGAATCTTCTCAAAATTGCTAATACTTCAAAGTATTCTATTTCCTTAACTTTCGATCCAGATATTTTTTCATATAAATTCAGTATAGCATCACTAATTGTATCAGTAGTGTAGGCTCTTGTTAACATCAAGGACCAAGCTAAATCTTCTCGATAATCTCCAATACTGCATGCTGGCCAATCAACAATATAGCTCTTTCCATCTTCATTTGAGATTATTACATTGTGAGGATGAAAATCTCTGTGAAGTATTGCAATTTTCTCAACAGGAACAGTATCTTTCCTTTCTTTTAACCAATTCAAAATTTTCACAAGTTCTTGCAAATTATATTCTCGCAGTTCCTTTTCTACAGAAGATAATCTTCTGTCAATGAAGTAATATGGACTAATGTCTTCGATTGAATCTATCTCATTTGGTAAAATTCTCCAATCTAAATTGTGAAGTTCTACAAATGATTGACAAAGTCTTGGTAATATCTCATTGATTACTGTATCTATATCTTGACTCTCTAAAGCTTGAATAAATTCCTCTCCCATGTCTCTACCAACAATTCTATCCATTATAATAAATGGTTGATCAAAGAATTTCCCATCTAATTCAAGAATGTGAGTTTTTGGTACTGTATATCCTGCATTGTAAAGTGCTGTAAGCACATCATATTCCCATTTAGTTTTTGATTTTACATCACCTTCGGGATAAATCCTTAGGATTAACTGTTCTGTTTTTTTGATATTATCCTCTTTGAAGACTAATTTAAAAGAAAATAGTTCAGTTTCCCATCCTTTGCTTAAAGAATTTACATCTGATATTCGAATGTTATTTCTATTTGGGAAATACTCTTGAAAATATGATTCCAAAATTTCTGTAATTCGCAAAACTGATAAAGGCATCTATTCTCAATTCCTTGTCACTTGTTTAAATAGTGAAAAATTAAAAAAACATTGTGGTAAAATGAAGGCAATTATTTCAAAACATGGAAATTCTTGGACAGGAATCTTGCTAAATGAAGGTAAATTATTTAACACATACTACTCTATTAATAATAGAGAAGAAGCAGCTTTATATTTCTCCAAAATAGCTAAGAAAGAAGTAGAAATTGAAGAAAGAGACCACCCAATTATTGATGCAATTAATGGAATTATTGATGGGACTTCTTTTGATTTACCAAAAATCGATTTTGACTTCAGTGGATTTACTGATAATGAAATTTCTGTATTAAAAGAACTTCTCAATGTTCCTGCTGGCGAAGTTGTTTCATATGGTGAACTTGCAAAGAGAGTTGGTATTCCTTATGGCGCTCGCTTTGTTGGTAATGTTATGATGAAAAACAGATTCGGTCCCATTGTTCCATGTCATAGAGTAATCCTTTCTAGCGGCAGACTTGGGAAATTTGCGGGAAGAAGCAATCATCCAATGAAAAGGAGATTGCTTGAACAAGAAAATGCTAAATTCAAAGACTAAACAATGAATTCATTGTTCATTTAGTTTTTCTAGCATGGTGTTTACAATAATTTCATATGCTTCTGCGGTTTTTTCATCTATCAGAACAGCTGGTTTGCCTACATCTCCTGCTTCACAAATTGCTGGAATTATAGGTATTGTTCCTAGGAATTTTAGATTCAATCTTTCAGCTATCTTTTTACCTCCATCTTTCATGAATATGTTAGTTATTTCATTACAGTGAGGACATACAAAACCTGACATATTTTCAATTATTCCCAAAATAGGAATTTCAGTTACTTCTGCAAAATTTATTGATTTTGTTACATCTAACAATGATACTTCTTGGGGGGTAGTAACAATTATTGTACCATCCAAATCCTTAATGGTTTGTACGATAGTTAATGGTTCATCACTGCTACCTGGTGGAAGATCCACTAGAAGAAAATCTAGATCTCCCCAATCTACATCTGCAATTAGCTGTTTCAAAGCTTTGATTTTCATTGGACCACGCCAAATAATCGCTTTGCTTTTATCTTGCAACAGGAATTCCATTGAAATGATCTTAACCTTTTCAGATTCAATAGGAATTATTCTATTTTCATTAACATTTAATTCGTTGAATTCTACTCCGAACATTAGTGGAATATTCGGTCCTGTTATGTCTGCATCAAGAACACCAACCTTGTAACCTTTGTTGGCTAAAGTTTGTGCCACATTAACAGTTACAGTTGTTTTACCAGTTCCACCTTTTCCAGATAAAATTGCTATCTTATACTTAATTCTAGAAAGTGTTTCTTCTATTCTTTTATCTTCTTCAGATTGCGGTTTTAAGCTCATTCAAAGAACTCCTCAATTTCATTTCTTTTTCTTTATCAACATTTAAAAATTCGATGTTCCAACGATAACCTACATTCATTGGATAAACTTTTTTAAACTACAAATAATGTCTTTTTTGTATCAGAAGAACTATTTCTTGATAATAGAGGTTTGAAGATGAAGGAAAAGAAATATGACATTGTTGTGATCGGTGCTGGAATTATAGGAATGGCAACTGCGTATTATTTGAAGAAAAATGATCCTGAGAAAAAAATTCTGATTATTGATAAGGAAGCTGCTGCTGGAGCGGGAAACACTGCACAATCAGCAGCCATGTATAGAGATACCTTCTCTTCTGAGGTCAATTTTCTACTTAGCAGTACAACTAGAGATTTCTTCAGACATATTCAGAACGACCTTGGGATTGCATTGTCTCTTAAAGATATCACTTATCTCTGGTTAATGGATAGAGAACAATTTGATTACAATAAGAATGCCGTTGAAACCATGATCAATAATAATGTTAGAATAGAAATTCTTGAAAGAGAAGATATTTCACGTAAAATTCCTGAACTTGTAACAGATTTCGAAGGAAATAAGGATGCGGAATTGCTAGGCATAAAAAATATAGATTATGGTATTCTTGGATATGATTGTGGAGAGCTTGATGCAGATAAAATTACAAGAGATTTCTACGAAAATGAATTCAAAAAAATGGGTGGTGAAACATTATATTCTACTAAAGTCACAAAACTTGTACTAGAACCAAAGGGAGAAAAATTAGGTATTCCAGGAGAGCCTGTTGGATGGCAAAAGAAGAAGATCGGAGCTGCTGAAACAGAAACGGGTGAGATAATTGTTGCAGATATATTCGTACTAGCTACCGGACCTTGGGCAAATGAACTTGCACTACCACTAGGTATAAACTGTCAATCAATGCCCTTAAAAAAAGCTCTTTACAGAGTACAG
>JAGLRO010000037.1 GCA_023136245.1 Candidatus Heimdallarchaeota archaeon | reverse complement strand
ATAGCTGTTCTTCCTTTAAGTAAAACTTTCAAAGCTTCTTGGATTAAAGATTCAGTATAAGCATCGATTGCTGCTGTTGCTTCATCTAGAATTAATATTCGAGGATCGGACAATAATGCTCTTGCAAATGCTACTAATTGCTTTTGTCCAGCAGACAATTTTGTTCCTTTTTCTCCAACTTCTGTGTCCAATCCATTTGGAAGACTTTGAATAAACTCCCATGCGTACACATTCTTTGCAGCTAATTCTATTTCCTCTCTTGATGCTTTCAATTTTCCATATCGGATGTTTTCCTCGATAGATCCACTGAATAGGATATTATCTTGTAGTACTATTCCAATTTGATCTCTATATTCCTGTAGTGCATATTTCCTAATATCTGTTCCATCAACAACAATTCCTCCTTCAGATACATCATAGAAACGGGCTAAGAGAGATACTAGAGTACTTTTACCTGCACCTGTTCTCCCTACAATCGCAACTGTTTGTCCAGCAGGGATACCTAATGTGAAATCTTTGTATAAAGGTTCGCTAGGGTTGTAATGGAAGGTCATTTTACCAAAATCGATTTTTCCTTTAAGTTCACCTACAATGATTGGGTTGGGATCTTCAACCACATTTGGTTCACTATCCATTAAACTGAAAATTCTCTCAACAGCAGCTAAACCTGCTTCAAATTGATTAAAGAATCGTGTAATTTCTAGTAAAGGCATAAAGAATCTATTAAGCATTAGAATAAAGAAATACAATGTTGCTACATCTAAAGTTCCTAGTTGAAATGACATTCTTCCTCCATAATAAAGGACTAGGAAAGTTCCCACTCCAAATAGTGTTTCTATTAATGGAAAGAAGATGCTCATACCCCATGCTCTGATATAAGCCGCTCTATAATTACGAAGATTAATTCCTTTGAATCTCTCAAATGCTTCTTTTTCTTGATTGAAACTTTTTGTTACTTCTATACCAGAAATTGATTCTGCTACATTTGCATTTAAAATAGCTATTGTTTTTCTCCAGTTTTTAGATGTCCTTCTTGAGAATAACCTAATTGCAATTGCTAATCCAAAAAGAATTGGTACTACTGCTATTGTTATTAAAGCCAATGATGAATTTGTAACAAAGAGCAGCACCAAAACTGCAATCATTACTAGAATATTAATCATAAAGGATGTTGTAAGTTGAACCATCTGTGAGATAGTATCTGAATCACTAGTTACTCTACTAACCAATTTTCCACTTTTATTTTCATCATAAAATGCCATATCATTTCTTAACAGTGTATCGAAACTATCCTTTCGGATTCTTCTTAACATCTCACCTGTCAGGATTGAACTCCTATATAATGCTCGATATTGAGCTAACCAAAAAGTCGCATAGAGTAGAACTACAACTCCAGTCTGAACATAAAAAATAGTATCAAAATTGCCATCTTGAACACCCGTTATCACTAGTTTGATAAAATAAGGGATAAGTATATTTGCTGCTGTTTGTAATATCATCCATGCTAGTACAGTGAAGAAAGTTTTCATATCGTGCTTTGCTATGTATCCAAATAATCTTTTGAAGAGATAGACATCACCGTATTTTCTGTCATATTTTTCATCTGGTAGTTCTTGTATGAAACCCATCTTTTCACTCTCCTTGAGAAAACTCTGATAACATTCGTTCTGGCATCATTTTTCTAATCTCAGAAAATCTAGCAAAAACTCTCCAATAATCAACTGATTCACTTAAGAGCTCGTCATGTGATCCTATTGCTTGAACTTCTCCTTGTTTAAGTACTACAATAATATCAGAATGTCTTATAGTTGATAACCTATGAGTAATAATAAAACTGGTTCTTTCTTTAAGCACCCTATTAATTGCTGTATTAATCTTATCCTCAGTTTCAGAGTCAACTGCAGAACTTGCATCATCAAAAATCAGTACTTTTGGATTAGCTAATAACATTCTTGCGATAGCTATTCTTTGTTTTTGCCCTCCACTTAGAGTGGTTCCCCTTTCTCCAACTATTGTATCATAACCTTTATCGAATTTAACAATAAATTCATCAGCTTGTGCCATTTTAGCTACTTCGATTATTTCGTCTTCTGTCGCATCAAGATTACCATAGGAGATATTTTCCTTAATTGATGCAGAAAATAAGACGATATCTTGTTCAATAACACCTATATTTCTTCTAATTGTATCAAAGGATAATTTTCTGATATCCACTCCATCAACATGAACACTTCCTGAAGTTACATCATACAGTCTAGTTAATAGTTTCATAGCTGTTGTTTTTCCACAACCAGCTGGACCAACTATTGCTACATTACTCCCTGCAGGAATTGAGAAAGCTATATTTTTCAATACTTCCGTTTTACCATCATAGGAGAATGTAACATTTTTAAATTCTACATCTCCTTTAACATTAGCAATTTTGATTGGCTCTTCGGGAGAAGGTATTATGGTTTCCTTGGTCAGTATATCTACAATTCTATCTGCTCCAGCAAATCCCATTTGAATTAGAACCAACATCCAAGACATGACCCAAACAGGGAAAAACAGATTGCCAGCTAATAACGAATATGTAATCAGTTCTCCTAATCCAAATCCAGATATGGTTATTCCCCCAGCAAGAAGAGTTCCTTGATTCCAAACAACTGTTGTAACTGGATTTCCAATGCCTAGATCAATAAGAATACTCCCCCATAAAATTGAAAGCCCAACCCCTAAACCAACAAATAGAGCTGGAAAATATCTGGCTCTTAATTTTCCTCTAGTTATTATCTCTTCTGAAAGCTGATCATTCTTTTCTCTAAATGCGACTCTCTCAAATGGTTCTCTCGCAAATGTTTTGATTACACTAATTCCCATTAATTTCTCTTGAAGATATGATGAAAGATTAGAGTATGATTGTTGAATCTGCATCGAGATTGGTCCAACTGACTTATAGAACCAACGTGCGAAAAAGAAAATTGGTATTGCTATAGTAATTGGGATTATAAGTAGTACTGGAAGTCTGTTCCAATATGGAGAGATAATTGCCATAGTTATTACTGTAAATAGTACTCCAAAAACTGCTGCATATAATAAGTGAATGACTGGGTTCACAAAAAAGTTAACCATTCTTGTATCAAAAGTTGCCCTAGCCATGACATCGCCAGCTTTTACTTCATCATGGAAAGTCATAGATTTAGATAGCATTGAAGCATAATATTCATCTCTAATATCTCTTTCAACTCTTTGAGAAGTGATCTCAATTATAATTCCTGATGCAAAACCCGCTAATCCACTCACAACAGTCAGGATGAGTATAATGAAAGCTAGATTCGTAATCCTTTCCCAAATTCCTGAGGTTGCTAAGATTTCGTTAATCAGATCACCTAGAAGTAATGGTGTAATAGCAGCAATTGCAGAATTTACTGTTGCAAAAAGGAAGAAAAGAGCAATATTAGTTTTGTGTGCTAAAACATGACTTAAAACCCATTTTAAGTGACTTTTTTTGCTATACTTATCCATAACAGGATCATAGAATTCTCCAGTTATGTGGTTTATTTGGTTTTCAGTCATCTTACTTCCTCATTCATTTTTAATTATATATTTTATTATATAAATTACAAATATAATTGGTAGCGTACCTTATACACGTTCGTTGCAAAACTTTTCATATCTCAATATTAAGTTTACTATTGCTAAAAAATTGAGAGAAATTAAAACAGCTAGTCGAGATTTATCCAAATTTCGATGATACCACTTATCATCTGAAAAGTTGTTAGTGAAGGTCCTACTAATCGTAAAGGAGCTTCTGAGCCTCTGAGGAATACTGCATTCATCTTTGCTGCAAGAATAAAACTATCATTTCTCGCAATATCTTCACTTCTCAAAATAATTTCTTCCTCATTTGCATTTTTTAGAATCACATCATATCCAAAAACAGCTAATGAATCATTGAATGTTGGAATTAAACTACTTTCTAATTCTCCATCTATAATTGAAATAATTCTCCAGAGAGCAATACCTTCATACGTGTTTGTTCTATCTCCTTCTAGCATATGATAAACTAATCTATCTTCTGAATCATTAATGTGCATAAAGGCTTCAAAAGCCGGTTTATTTACACTGTCATTTGTTATACCAAATAGATAAACAATCCAGGAGTTGGAAACTATTATGTTTAAATTTGTGACATCCTTGACCCAAGGAGATCCATCTGTGAAATAATTTTCTCCTCCTTCAGCTATACAAGCTATTCTTAGTACACCTTCTCCTTCAAAATCGTACGTACCATTTGTTTCGTAAGCAAGAATTACATAAAACTTTTTTATACCAAGATATAATCCAGTCTCTCCATCATACGCAGGAAAATAACCATTCAGCATTTCACTTGTGAAAGTGACTTTGTAACCATCGTCTGCAATGACTTCAAGTTCCTCATCTGGATCAATACCACCAACGTCAGCTAGAAGTGTATTAATCTCCACACCTTTATAGAGATTAGGTCCGACAAGTGTTCCTGTTGATTTTCTGTGTCCAGCATAACCTGATACATTCGAGATGCTCTTTAGCTCTGATAAAGTATAATTCTTTGTTGTAGTTTGTCCTTGAATTGTCAAAACAACTGTATCATCGATTTCCCCATTTCCATCATCTCTTTCGAAAAAGACTCCAAAGTAAACACCTAGTCCAATTCCAGATGCAACTAGAAAAGCTATTAAACCATAGAAAAGGAGATTTTGTTTTATGGTCATTATTGCTAAATCTACTGATGCTGTTTTAAGTCTTATTAAATCTCAAATTTTTGTACATAAAGAAAAATATGAACAAAGGTAAGTAATTAGTTGCTAAAGGGATATATACAACTAATTTAGATGTTTATTAACTGTGGCGATATAATGGTTTCTAAGTATATTAAAATAACACTTATATCAATAATGATACTTGGAATTATAGTTCCAGTTTTCTTCTTCAGTTTCTATCAAGGTCCAAAACGAGAGATTGAAATTAATCTCTGGTATACATATGAAGGAATAGATGTAATTAGAATTAGAATTGAAGAATATGAAGAGTTACATCCTAATATTCAAATTAACCTTCAAGAACAACCTGCTTCAGGTTGGTTAGATAAGTTCATTAGTGTAGCACAAACAGGAGATTCACCAGATGTTTTTTTAGCAAAAGGATCTTGGTTTGGAGAACTTGCAAATCTAGAATATATTCAACCTATCACTCCCTTCATTACTCCTCAGAATGAAGCTCAATTTTTAGATTCAGCTATAGATGGTTTAAGTTATGAGAATGAGCTTTGGGGACTACCATTATGGTTTGATTCGATTCTATTATTTTACAATAAAGATCTCTTTGATCAAAATCTATTATCTTACCCATTGGCTAACTGGACAGATGTTGAACTTGTGAATTTAGCAGTGAATTTAACTGATCGCTCTGAAAATCAGACTTATGGGCTAGTATGGGGTGCTCTCTCTCCGTATATGTGGCCAGCCTTTCAATATGGTTTTAATCATGGTCCCCTTTATCAGAATAGCACCATTGTAATTAATGATACAGCTTCAGTAAATACCATGGAATTCATTTATGACTTAAAGTACTCTTACAGATGTGTAGGATATGATGATAGTAGTAGTTCAGCTATTCAAGCATTTACATCAAATAAAGGTGCAATGTTAATCTATGGAGGGTGGTACGTTCCTGATCTGAATAACCTTGATGTTAACTATGGAGTCCAAATCCTACCAATTATTTCATCTTCTCAAAAGAGAATCTCACCAATGGTTGAAATTAAAGGGTGGGGAATGTCTAGAGATACAGAAGATCCTGATATTTGTTATGACATAATATCCTTTCTCTCTTCCAAAGAAACTCAAGAAGACCTTATCCAATCAGAATATAAGGTTCCTACCTTAGTTGAATTGAAAGATTTTGATATTGTGAAGAACGATCCAAATATGCAGATACAAATTAAACAGATAGAAAATAGTCAATATTATCCATTAGATCCTCTATACAACTTTTATTCTGATTTTATGAGAGCAGCTTTACAGTTTATACTACTTGATCATCAAGATATCGAAACTGTATTAGATGAAGCTCAGGCTGGTATTGATGCAAATAAGGGAAGATAAAAATGGGTATAAATTTTAGAAAAACGAAGATTCGAATGGTAATCATAGTATTTCTGATTTTCATTGGAATTAGTTTACCATTAATCAATAAGACAAGAAACTCATTTGTTTCAGCACAGAATATCGATGTTGAAATCATAGATGTTTTTGATCGTTTTGTTTTTCTAAATTGGTCAACAGAAGATACCGCTTTGTATAATAGTTTTAGAATAAACATCTATGACAGTCAAATTAACGAAAGTTATGATTGGTCAATGGTTTATATCAATCAATCTGTTGACTTCACTTCAATAGGTTTTTCTCTAGTAAATTATTCTATAAGTAACTTGGTCTATTCTGCACAAAAAATTTCTACTTCGAATTTTTCTCTCTATCTAATTCCAAGTGAAAGTAGAACAGTTCAAGCAGAAGTAAATGGATTGAAACCCACCTCAATATATTCCATTTCATTGTTTATTGCCAACTCAACAATAATAAGAAATGACGATAGTTCAATAATAAAAATTGATACAGAATTACTACTATGGGAATCAGAAGAATTTGAAACACTTCAAAGTCCAGAAGATGCTTTGGAATATTCGAGGAATTCAACGATAATTTCTCTTGTAATAATCATTTCACTCTTTATTATTTTATTTGTTTTTCTAGCAAGGAAGGATGTACCATTCAATAGACTCGCATATTTATTCATTTTTCCTGCACTTTTTGCACTTGTAATTTTAGAAATCTATCCGATAATTTATGGCATTGTGCTTTCTTTCACATCATATCATTTGAAAAGAGGAGAGGTTCCATCTTTTAATTGGTTGGAAAATTATGCAAACATTTCAAATAACCCACAACTCCCAATAGCATTCACAACAACAATGGTTTGGAGCATAATAATCATTTTTGCAAAAATTGTCTTGGGCTTCTTCATTGCATATTTAATTCAATATAAAGTCAAACGTAAAGTTATTTGGTACTTGTTGCTATATCTTCCTTGGGCAATCCCTTCGTATATCAAAATTCTATCTTGGCGAACTTTTATTCAAGGGAATGCTGGAGTTTCTTTCTTTAATTTTTTATTTGGAACAAATGTAAATTTGATTACTCAACCTTATACAACATTATTTATTGCGTGTTTTGTTGAAGTTTGGGATTCAATTCCACTAATAACAACTTTATTTTTAGGTGGTTTAAGTAGCATTCCGAGGGAATTAAATGATTTAGCTGAAGTTGATCAAATTGAAGAGCGAACTAGAATTAGAAGAATAATCGTTCCTCTAATCAAACCCATAATTCTTCCTGTAATTATTCTAGAAATCATCAAAACCTTTGGAAGTTTTAATGTTGCTTTCTTATTAACGAAGGGGTATCCTCTATTGTCTTATGGTGCTAGTGAAGTTGGAGTAATCGGAGCTACGGATTTATTCAGTACTTTCACTTTTTACATGTTTTATCAGAGAAGAGATGTAGGAATTTCTGCTGCTTATTCAACGATAATGAGCTTGTTGACTTTGTTCTTTGTGCTTATTTGGATAAAAATGTCTAGAGGAACAGAAAGTACATATCAACCAACAAAAGCTAAAAAACTAAAAAATCATAGAATCACTTTTTCAGTATTGATTTTAATTCAATCCTTGGGATATATCCTAGCTGGAGTTTTAGGTTTTAGGTATTTTGGTGTTCATTGGAATAGTCCAATAAATTATATTCTGGCAACCCTCTACCTCATTATCTGGTTTATTGTTCTCTTCAAAAAAGAAAAGGCATATCGAGCTCTTAAAATTTTGTTAATCTTGGACCTAATTCTATCCTTATCGCAATTCTTTTTCTATCAAATGTGGTATGCATTTAATTGGAACATTTTTCTGATTGTTGTTGAACTTTTCATTCTATCAGGAATCAAAATCTCAAAAAGTGAAATCACTTGGAGTAGTTACATCAGAGGTTTTAGAAGACGAATTAGATCAATTAGAAAAAAACTTGTAAAATCACTTCTATGGTTAGATAAGCGTTTAGTAAAACCTTCATCAAATCATTTCTTCTTCTTCATACAAATAGTTGGTATATTCATTTCTAATATCATACAAAAAACAGAAGTTTGGTATATTTGGCTATTATCCAGCCTTCTATTACTAGTTCTAACTTTATCTCTCTTCTCTGAATTCGTTTCTCAATTAATGATTTTTTGGCAACCAATTTTATGGATAAGTCTAGTTTTTTGGTGGAATAATGTTGGATGGAAAATCATTCATCTTTTCTTCTCTCTAATATTTGTGATTAATTATGCACGTCTTCATTCAATCAATAACAAGACAAAAGAAAATTTCATAAAAAAAATGAGTAGATGGACAGGGTCAATAAATATTAATGCTCTAGTCTTATTAGCAATAGTTACGATTTCATTTATTCCTCTCTGGAACATTTTTTGGGTAGCTTTTTCACCAAATAACGTTATCGTTCCAACTTCATTCTTCCCTAAGAATCCAACTTTTGAAAATTTCAGATTATTGTTTACTCAAGAAGACATACATATTCATTTTGGAAATTCTATCATAATAGCTATCGGTTCAGCTAGTATCTGTGTTTTGCTCACAACTTTGGCAGCATACGCATTTTCTAGATACACTATCAAAGCTAAGAAAGAAATGATGGTTGGAGTTTTTGTTCTGAAAATGTTTACAGGAATACTAACACTGATACCATTCTATCTAATATTGTACAATCTGGGGCTTATAGATACGTACATCGGAGTAATTTTGGCTTATAGCACTCACACAATACCATTAGGACTATGGATAATAAAGGGATATATTGATTCTCTTCCAAAAGAACTAGATGAATCCGCTCAGATTATGGGTAATTCTCCTCTTCGTGTACTAAGAAAGATTATTTTGCCATTATCTGGACCAGCTGTAGCAATTGCCTTTATTCTCAATTTTCTAGCTGCTTGGAATGGATTTTTACTCGCTTTTGTTATGTTACAATCTTCATCGAAATACACTTTGCCAATCAAACTTTATACATTTATAGGATCAATAGAATCAAGTTCTCCTGAATGGGGAATGTTTGCAGCTGCCTCAATTTTAGTTATCATACCCTTACTTGTGGTTTTTGTTTTTCTCAAGAATTATTTAATCAGAGGTATCAATAATTCAGTAGATATAGGAGAGACGTAATATGGAAATCAAGATAGAACAAACAACGAAAAAATATGGAAATAAAATGGTAATTGATAATATAGATTTGGTAATTCCAGATGGAAGTTTCACAGTAATACTTGGTCCCTCTGGGAGCGGAAAAACTACTCTATTGAAACTAATCGCAGGACTTCTTTATGCAAATTCTGGAAAGATTCTCTTTCAAGACCAAGATATGACCAATATTCCAGCAAATAAAAGAAACATTGCTATGGTTTTCCAAAATTATCCTCTATTTCCTCATATGACAGTTGATAAAAATCTTCGATTTCCTCTTGAAAGTCAGAAAGAAGGAAATTTTTTCCGAAGAAATATCTATAGCAAGAAGGAGATCGATGAAAAAATAGAGAGTACTCTGGATTTACTGCATCTAAAAGAACATAGAAATAAATATCCTTCACAACTTTCTGGAGGAGAAAAACAGAGAGTTGCTGTTGCCAGAGCAATAGCAAAAAAACCAAAAATCTTATTTGCAGATGAACCTTGTGCAAATCTCGATACTCGCACATCTGAACAAGTTTTAG
>JAGLRO010000036.1 GCA_023136245.1 Candidatus Heimdallarchaeota archaeon | reverse complement strand
GCTCAACATGGAACTCTTTGGTTGACAGAGAAACGAATCTTCATCCAAGCTGGTGCTTCAATAACCTATGCTCGTCCATTATACTCTTTAGATGTATTTGAAGTTGATAATGATGGAAGTCTTCTTCTAGTTGTGAAAACCAAAGATGGTTTGATTGAACAGAGCAATATCTACACCTATTCTGATCCAATTTTGATTGTGAATCTAATTAATCTAATAAACAACAGAAAAAAGTAAACTGATCTTCCTCTCACATCTGCTGTTTTGTTGTGATTTTTAGTTTTTGAATTTTACATCTGGTTCTGGTCTTGGTACCAACCTTTTGTATTCGTTCTTTGGGTATCCTACAGTTAAACATGCATAAATTGTATGATTGTTTGGTATGTTGATGATTTCTTTTATTCGCTTCGAATATCCCCAACTCTTTTGTACATAACCTAAGAATGTTGCTCCTAAACCTAAAGTAGGTGCTCCTAACGCTATATTTTGAGCTGCTATATTACAATCCTCAATTGGAACAGAAGTCTCTTCATGAGCATGTATCAGGAACAGAGTAGAGGAGTAATGTAAAACCGTGTCTATGCCTTTTTCCCAGTTAGCAATATGACTTTCTAAACGGTAAAGGTTTTTCTTAGCTAAAGTAAAGAATTCTCTCTTTCCAGTTAAACCAGCTAAAAGATTCCATAATTTACTATTGAGTTGTTTTTTTAGTTTCTTGAATAATTCTATCATGTTATCTAAGAGAAATTCGAGCTCTTTTCTATCATTTATAATTGTATAGCAAACTTTTCTTTCATTATGACCTGTAGGAGCATATCTTCCTAGAGTAATCAGCTGATTTATCTGTTCCTTTGTCACCTTCTTTTTGGAAAAGCATCTTATTGATCTTCTTTGACGAATTGTTTCTAAAACCTGTTCGTAAGTGATTTTCTTTCCTTTCCTAGGAAAATCCTCTTCTAACGCGTTTTCTATTAATCTATGATGAATTATAGCGTCTTCTGAACACACTGCAACACAATGTCCACAATCATGACATCTGAATAGATTTTGATTTGTAACAGCTTTCTTGTTTTCTATTTCAAAAATATAACGAGGGCATACATCTACACAATTCTTGCAAGCTATGCAAGTATCAAGTATTTCTATTTTAGGTTGAGCTACCATAAAATAATCTTTTATGGCTTTTTCAAAAACATTTCGCAATAATTCTAAGTAATTTTTGAAATAACTTCTTCTTTTTTCAAAGGTACAGGGATTGGATCTGCCAGTACTAAATCCTTCAATATACTATCTTTATCCATGAGAGGTTTATACCCTATTTTCTCGATTTTTGAAGTATCAAAGACCCATTCCCTTCCTACCATTTGAGCATACTCTCTATTAACTATAGGTTCCTTTGATGCTATGATACTTTGTATAGCTTCATATGCCCATGCTCCCATAAAGAAAATAGGATAGGGTAGAGGATATTTGAATCTCTTCTTTCCTACCAGGTATTTTTCTATATCAAGAACAAGTTCTTTGAAAGTTACATTACAAGAAACTAAATTGTATATATCCAATTCCTTTGTCTTGTTTTCAGTTAATAATTCTAAAGCTCTCCCTACATCAAAAGGGTGAACAATCGAGATTCGGTGGTCCGGTTTTCCCACAATGGGCATGATGTTGATTTTGATTAGCTTACCTATTATTGGATATGTATGTCTATCTCCTTTTCCTAAAATCATTGGTAATCGAAGAATACCACCATGTATTCCTGTTTCATCACATATATTCTTTATAATCTGTTCAGCTTCAAGTTTTGATTTAGTGTAAACTCCCCACGGTTTTATTCTATGATTCTCTTTTACAGGTGTGTCTTTTATCTTACCATACACTCCAGTTGTGCTAGTATAATTAAAACATTCAATTCCTGAGTTTGCTGCAGCTTCTAACAGATTTTGAGTGCCATCTCGATTTATTGGAATATATTCTGTTTTTTTTACACTTCTATGAACAGCTGCAGCCATGTGCCAGATGCTGTTTATTCCATTATCATCAAGGATTTCCTTCATCCTTTTTTTATCTGTTATATCACCAGTGATATATTCAACATTTGGCAAAGATTCTTCAGGTTCTTTTCGAACTAGCGCTTTTACATCTTGATAACTTCTAGCTATTAGGTATTTTAAAACTCCATTACCTGTACAACCAGTTGCTCCAGTGACTAGAATCCTCACCATATCAAAATTAAGAAAATAAAGTAGTTCAAAAATCTTATCCTTGTGTTAATTACTATTGCAAAAAAGTTTACATTTAAAAAACACTTTTAATGGATATCTTAATAGGTGTAGTTAATGATGAAGATTGTAATTGTTGGAGGAGTAGCTGGAGGGGCATCTGCAGCTGCAAGATTAAGACGTTTAGATGAATTTGCAGAGATAATAATGCTAGAACGTGGTTCTTACGTTTCTTTTGCTAGCTGTGGTTTACCATACTATGTTGGGAAGGTAATTAAAGACAGAGCAAAACTTGAAGTTGTAAGACCAGATGTTTTTCTTAATCGATTTAATATTGATGTTCGAATTAATAATGAAGCTTTATCTATTGATAGAGAATCAAAAACTCTGCTTGTTAAAGATTTATTAAAAGATGAAACCTATTCTTTGAATTATGACATTCTTGTTCTTTCCCCTGGAGCTGAACCTATTATACCTCCGTTTAAGGGAATTGACGAAGTTCCAGTTTTTACATTGAGAACTATTCCTGATACATATAAGCTTGAAGAGTTTATTGCAAAAGAAAAACCCAAAAAAGCTGTTGTAGTAGGTGGAGGATTTATTGGTTTGGAAATTGCAGAAAATCTTACTGAGATAAATATATCTGTAACAATTGTAGAATTAATGGATCAAGTTATGATTACTATTGACAGAGAAATGGCACAGTATGTACATCATGAATTGTATAGAAATGATGTTGATATTGTTCTCGGAGATGGAGTTGAATCATTTAGCAAAACAGCTGATGGAAAAACGATTGTTAAGACGCAAAGCGGGAAAGAGATTGAGACAGATCTTGTAGTTTTAGCAATAGGTGTCAAACCTGAATCTCAACTAGCAAAAGATTGTGATTTAGAGCTTGGACCAAGAGGTCATATTGTAGTAAATAAAAAGATGCAGACTTCTGATCCATCTATTTATGCAGTTGGAGATGCAGTTCAAGTTCCACATTATATTACAAAAGAAGGGATTGGTGTAGCACTGGCAGGTCCTGCAAATAAACAAGGAAGAATAGTAGCTGAAAATATTGCTAATCGCGAGAGTCAATATGATGGAGTTTTAGCAGCAGCTGTCGTTAAAGTTTTTGACTTAACTGTTTCTCAAGTTGGTTTAAATGAAAAGCAATTGAAAGAAAATAACTATGAATACGAGAAAATCTATCTTCATCCTACTAATCATGCAAGTTATTACCCAGGTTTTAGCAAACTAGCTATAAAGCTCTTGTTTGAAAGGAATAAAGGTAAAGTTCTTGGTGCTCAAATTCTTGGAGGTGAAGGAACTGAGAAAAGAATAGATGTAATCTCAACAGTAATGTATTTTGAGGGTACAGTCTTTGATTTAGAAAAACTAGAATTAACTTATGCACCACCTTTTGGTTCAGCTAAAGATCCTGCAAATATGGCTGGGTTTATTGCCTCGAATGTTATCAGAGGAGATTTTCGATTATACCATTGGTATGATGTAAAGAAACTGATTGAAGATGGAGCATATATGATAGATGTTCGAAGAGACGATGAGTTTGTGAAAGGTTCTATCAATGGAGCAAATCACCTATCTGAGTTAGTTTACAGAAGTAGGATGGAAGAAATACCTAAAAACGAACCAGTCTACCTTTTCTGTCAAGAAGGTTTCAGAGCATATATTACTTCAAGAAATCTTTTGCAGAGAGAATATAAAGTATTCAATCTTACTGGAGGATATAAGACCTATAAAATGGCAACTGCATCACAAGAAGAATTAAAGGAAATGGCGAAAAAACCACCTTTCCGAATTATCTTCTAATATGTCATCACACTGCTTCAACAGTTAAAGTAAATGGTCCTAGTTCCTTTAATTCTTTAACAAATTCTTCTACTTCAGAAGCAAACTTTTGTCCTTCTGATGCTGAAACAAATACAAATTTAACTCTTTGTGGTTCAATTCCTATTTCTTCAAAATATTTCTTCAGAAGCTTCATCCGGCGGCTAGCTTTGTAGTTCCCTGACTTATAGTGACACTCACCAAAATGACAGCCAGATATAAGTACACCATCAGCTCCTTTTTTCAGAGCTTCTAGAACAAAAACAGGATCTACTCTACCTGAACACATCACTCTGACAATTTTGATGTTTGATGGATACTTTATTCTACTTGTACCAGCTAGATCTGCTCCTGCATAAGAGCACCAATTACACAAAAATCCGATAATATTAGGTTCAAACTCTGACATTTTTATTCCTCTCCTAAAGCTTTGATTTGATGAAGTATCTGATTATCCGTAAATCCAAGGTGATATATGGCTCCGTTTAAACAAGCAGCTACACAAGAACCACATCCTTTACAGAGAGCAGTATTTACGTAAGCAACTTGTATTGTATGACCAAAACTTTCTTTGTCAACTAGTTCTATAGCAGTATACGGACATGAATCTACACAGAATCCACAACCTCTACAAAGAATATCATCAACTATAGCAACTGTAGCTTCTATTTCTAACTCTGTTTGTGATAGAATATTACTTACTCTTGATGCTGCACTACTTGCCTGAGCCACAGTATCTGGTATATCTTTGGGACTTTGACAACTTCCTGCAAGAAATATTCCATCTGTAAAAGTGTCTACTGGACGAAGTTTTGGATGTGCTTCTAAGAAGAATCCATCTTCACTCAAATTGATATTAAGAACTCTTGAAAGATCTTTAGTATCTTCTCTAGGAACCAATCCTGTCGCAAGAACCACAAGATCTGCATGAATATCAGGATGACCTTCAGCTTTTACTGTTACTCCTTTTTCATTACCTTCAATAAGAATAGGGTCGTCCAACTCTCTTCTTCTATATTCAATATCTTCAGCTCTTACTCTATTATAGAATTCCTCAAATCCTTTACCAAAAGCTCTAACATCTGTGTTATAAACTACTAAGTTTGAATCTGGTAGTTTATCTCTAACCATATGAGCTTGTTTTGCTGTATACATACAGCATACTCTGGAACAATATTTATGACCTTCTTTATCTCTTGAACCAACACACTGGATGAAAACAACATTTTCTGGTTCTTTTCCATTAATTTCAATATGACCAGTTGTTGGACCAGAAGCAGAAACAAGTCTCTCAAATTCCATTGCTGAGATAATATTATCATACTTTCCATAAGCATATTCTGGTTTATCTTTTGGATCAAAATTCTCGAAACCAGTAGCTACTACAATCGCTCCTATATCTAGTTCGATCTTTTCAGCTTTATCTTCATGATTTATAGCCTCTGCTTCGCAAGATTCCACACATTGCATACATTCAGAGCAAATTGAACAAGAAATACATCTCAATGCTTCAGCAACAGCTTCTTCTTCAGAATAACCAAGATCTATTTCTCGGAAATCAGCGATTCTCTCCTTAATTGGAGCTCTTTTCATCTTCATCCTTGGTCTTTTCTCTTTGTCCAATCTTACAATGTCAATCTTTGTGATATCCTTCTCGCGAGCTTCTAGCATGTCCACTTTTCTGATATATCTATCAATAGATATTGCAGCTTCTCTACCTGTTCCAATTGCATTTACAACCGAGGGTGTACCTGGTACAATATCTCCAGCTGCAAACACTCCTGGAATGCTAGTTTCAAAGGTGATGGGATCTATCTTTAGAGTTCTACCTCCTGGATTGGTATCAAGAGACTCAAAACCTGTTAAATCTGATTTTTGACCTATTGCTAGTATTATGGTGTCTCCTTTAATAGTTGGAGCGGGATCATCACTGAATAATGGTTTAAATGCCCCATCTTCCTCATAAACAGAAGTACAAGCCATTGTTTCTAGACCTGTTATTTTTCCCTTAGAACTAAGAATTTTCTTTGGTCCAAGTTCATTCCAGAAGATTATTCCTTCCTCTTCTGCTTCTTCTATTTCCCAAACATCAGCTGGCATTCTGTCTTTAAGTGCAAGATCTCTAGTTTCAAGACAAACAACATGAACTTCTTTTCCACCAACTCTCAAAGCAACTTTAGCTGCATCCATTGCGACATTTCCACCACCAACAACGATGATTTTTTTTCCAAATTCAGGTGGTATTTTACCAACTTTTGCATCTTTTAAGAAAGTTAAGCCTTCAATTTCTTTTACCTCATCTGAACTTTCTATTGTTAGATGAGCAGGCAATTGAGCTCCTATTCCTACATAGACTGCATCATACTTTTCTTGCAATTCCTCAAAAGAGATATCTCTACCAATTTTAGTATTGTTGACCAATTCAATACCTTGATCTAATAATCGTTGTATATCGTATAATGCAATATCTGTTGGTAATCGATATGAAGGGAGACAACTAGTCATAATCCCACCAGGTATTTCTGCTTCTTCATAAACAGTTACAGCATATCCTTCATGCAATAAGTGTATAGCACAAGATAATCCGGAAGCTCCAGCACCTACAACAGCGATTTTTCCATCTTTTGTTGGAGTTATTTTCTCTGGTGGAGGTTCGTTATTGAGTCTGTTGTAATCTGCTGCAAATCTCTTAAGTTGCATAATAGAAATAGGCTCATCAATATCAGCTCTCTTACAAACTTCTTCGCAAGGATGGTGACAAACTCTTCCACAAATAGATGGAAATGGATTCTTTTCTCGAATTAATGATAGAGCTTCTTCATATTTCTTCGTACCTATCAATTGTACATATCCTTGAGCATTATTATTCGCTGGACATGTTACTTTGCATGGAGAATATTCATCAAGTTTATCAATTGTGTATTTTTGTGGAACAGCTTGAGGAAAGGGAATGTATATTGCTTTTCTTGTAGACATCCCTGTATTATACTCATCCAGCTCTACAACTGGACAATTTTCAGTACAGTCACCACAAGCAGTACATTTTGTGAGGTCAATATATCTCGGTTTCTTGTTAACTGTAACTTTGAAATTACCTACATACCCTTCAACATTTTCGACTTCAGAGTATGTAAGAAGTTCGACTTTAGGATGCCTTGAAATATTAACCATTTTTGGTGTAAGAATACAAGCTGAACAATCTAAAGTTGGAAAAGTCTTATCTAATTGAGACATTTTACCTCCTATACTAGATGTCTTTTCTACTAGATATGTTTGAAAACCCATATTTCCGATATCTAAAGCAGCTTGAATTCCAGCAATCCCTCCACCAATAACTAAAGCATTTGGAGTGACACCAACTTTCTTCTTATCTAGAGGTTGTAAAAGCGATGCCTTCAAGACTGCACTCGCTACTAAAGATTTTGCTTTTTCAGTTCCTTTTTCTTTATCCTTATGAACCCATGAAACTTGTTCTCGAACATTAACCATTTCGAGACAATACGGATTCAATCCACTTTCTTGAATAACTGCTCTAAAAGTGGGTTCATGCATCCTAGGAGAACAAGAAGCTACAACTATTCTATCTAATCCCAGCTCCTCTATATCCTTTTTGATCAATTCTTGACCTGGATCTGAACACATATATTTGTAAAATCTACTTATAGCTACATTAGGTAAATCTTTAGCACT
Organism: Candidatus Heimdallarchaeota archaeon; assembly: GCA_023136245.1. GTDB lineage: Archaea > Asgardarchaeota > Heimdallarchaeia > Heimdallarchaeales > Heimdallarchaeaceae > UBA460. Next base: position 5,975 of record JAGLRO010000036.1, on the reverse strand, counting down.
TTCTGCAACTTTTTCTACATCTACTGTAGCACCAATGTTGATCCCACATTCGCAAGTATAAACTCCTACTTTCATATTTTTCACTCCTTATTTAGATAAAATACCTCCAATTTGAGCAAGCACTTGTAAGTTGCTGTAGTGCTTCATTGAGATTGCGCCCGTTGGACAAGCTACAGCACAAGAACCACAACCTTTGCAAACAACTTCATTGATTGTCACAATCTTATTTTCACTATCAAATTCTAGTGCATTATAATCACATAATTTTTCACAGATTCTGCAACCACTACAGAGATCATCATCCATTGTAGCAGATATAGCTTCAATAACAACCTTCCCTTGCGCTAGAGGGGCAGCAGATCTTACAGCAGCTCCACTTGCTTGTGCAACAGAATCAGGAATATCTTTTGGACTCTGACAACAACCTGCTATGAATACTCCGTCGGTAAAAGTATCAATTGGTCGAAGTTTTGGGTGAGCTTCTAAGAGGAAACCATCTCCGCTCATACTGATATTTAATTTTCTTGCTAACTCTTTATTATCCTTTCTAGGGACTAATCCTGTTGCTAGTACAACTAAGTCTGCATGTATGTCAGGATGACCTTCCGCTTTTACTATTGCTCCTTCTTCGTTTCCAATTACTTCAATTGGATCGTCTAATTCTCTTCTTAGGTAATTGACATCTTCATCTTGAACTCTGACATAAAACTCCTCGAATCCTTTTCCATAGGCTCTAACATCTGTGAAGAACACAGAGATATTCGCATCAGGTATTTTATCCCGTACCATATGAGCTTGTTTTGCAGTATACATACAACATACTCTGGAGCAATATTCATTGCCATCAACATCTCTTGAACCCACACATTGAATGAAAACAACATTCTTTGGCTCCTTTCCATTGATTTCTAGATGTCCTTCTGTTGGTCCAGCAGCATTGACTATTCTCTCGAATTCCATTCCAGTAATTACATTCTTATTTTCAGAATATCCGTATTTAGTGTCTTCAGAAGGATCATAATTGTCATATCCAGTTGCTACAACAATTGTACCTACTTCAATTTCAACAAACTCTTCTTTTTGTTCAAAATCTATAGCTTTTTGTTCACATGCTTCTACACACAATAATGTATCTCCACATTTTCCAAGTTTTACCATATTACAACGTTCTGGATCTATAGTATATTTCAAAGGAACTGCTTGTGGAAAAGGTACATATATGGAACTTCTTTTGCTTAAATTTTCGTCAAATTCATTCAAAGCACGTCCTTTTAATCTACAAGCTTCTGCACATAATCCGCAACCAACACATTTGTCTATATCTACATACCTAGGTTTTTTCTTCACTGTTACTGTGAAGTTACCAATATATCCATCGACTTTCTCAATTTCAGAGTAGGTCAGAAGTTCAATGTTTGGATGCCGTGCTGCATCAACCATTTTTGGTGTAAGAATACAAGCTGAACAATCTAAAGTTGGAAAAGTTTTATCCAATTGTGCCATCCTACCACCAATACTCGGACTTCTTTCGACTAGATAAACTTGAAAACCATCAGTAGCAATTTCTAAAGCTGTTTGAATACCCGAAATTCCACCACCAATTACCATAGATTTTGGGATAACATCAACTTCCTTTCTTTCTAAAGGTTCAAGAAATGAAGCTCTAGCAACTGCCCCTGCAATAAGCTCAACAGCTTTTAATGTTGCCTTCTCTTTATCCTTATGAACCCAAGAAACATGTTCTCGGATGTTGACCATTTCAAAACAATAAGGATTAATTCCAGTTTCTTCAACAACAGCTCTGAATGTTGGTTCATGCATTCTTGGAGAACAAGAAGCAACCACAACTCGATCTAATTTGAATTCTTCTATGTCCTTTCGAATTGAATCCTGACCTGGATCAGAACATGTGTATTTATTATAACGACTAACTACTACTTCAGGAAGATTTTTTACTTTTTCAACAACGGCTGGAACATCTACTGTTGCACCAATGTTGATCCCACATTCGCATACATAAACTCCTATTTTCATTTTTTCAACTTCCTTTACATATCGCCTTCTATTTCTTTCAACTGATCATACGAAAAAACAGGTCCATCTTTGCAGACGTAGAGGTTTCCGATATTGCATCTACCACAAATACCTATTCCACACTTCATTCTCATTTCAAGCGTTGTATATATCTGATCATCTTTAAAACCAAGTTCCTCTAAGTTTTGAATAACATAAGGTATCATTACAGGTGGACCACAGGTAATTGCAATTGTATTTTCTGGAGAAGGACCTATTCTTTGGAGATTTGAGGGTACAAAACCAACAAATTCTTCCCACCCTTCTTCTTCTACATCAATTGAGAGATAAACATTCACATCATCTCTTTTTTTAAGCTCAATAAATTCATCCTTGTAACATAGATCTTTTGTCGTTCTTGCACCATATATTATATCTACGTTACCATATTTATCTCTATTATCTAATATATAATTTAGAACAGATCGGAGAGGAGCTTGACCAATCCCTCCTCCTATAAGTAGAATATTTTTACCTTCCCAACCTTTAACATCGAAATTATTACCATATGGACCTCTTAAACCTACAAAGTCTCCAGGTTCTAGTTCGTGTAGTTGAGATGTTACTTTACCTAATTTCAGAACACTGACTTCAATGTATCCTTTTTGTGTTGGTGAAGAGGAAATTGCAAAAAAGCATTCCCCAGTTCCTAATAAACTTACCATCACACATTGGCCTGGGATAAAGGTAAACTTTTTCTTTATTTCTTCATCTTGAATAGCAATTTTGAACGTTTTAATTGGTCTTTCACTTGTTGCTTCATCTCTTATTTCTTCAATTATAGCTGACCAAGGTTGATATGGATTTTCAATCAATTTTTATTTCACCTACTTTTGAGATAGTATCAATAATATCTATATTGACAGGACAATAATCGATACATCTTCCACAACCCGTACAAGCAAATATTTCTGAATTCTTAGGGAAATAACTGAATTTGTGATAAACCCTGTTTCTAACCCTATTCATTCTTGCAGGTCTAGGATTATGTCCAGATGCATGATGAGTATACTCAGGATTCATACATGAATCCCAAATTCTTACTCTAGCACCTTCACGTAAGGTACTTTCATCTTGAATATCAAAACAATGACAAGTCGGGCATAAGTATGTACAAATTCCACAACCTATGCATTTGAAAGCTGTATTATGCCATATTTCATGATCGAACATTTTATCCAGATTTAGAACTACTCCATCAAGCTTCATCTGACGAGTTATTGAGTCAATTGCTTTTTTCTCAATATCGTTTTTAGCTTCTTCATCTGATTTAGAACCAGTACTAAATAGCTTATTCACTTTACTTATCAGACTTTTACCTCTTTCTGTAACAACTTCAACGAAATAATTGTCTCCTAAATCTGTAAATAGGATATCTACATTATTAGCTGAAGCGGGACTGTCATCAAAGGATGTGCAAAAACAATTTGTGTCTGGTTTATTACAGCTTAATCCAAGAAGAATATTATTAGTTCTATTTGTGTTATAAATAGGATCTTTGAAATCTCCTTGAAAGACTGGATCCAGAATGGAAAAGCTTCTAGCATCACATGGTCTTATTCCAAATACTACTGATTCTTCTTTAGAAAATTCTCTAGAAATTATTTCTCCCTTTTTTCCAGGTTTGAATTTGAATAATGTTTCCGTTTGATCGAATAATAATTTCTTTGCTGGAATACGTGATAAAAGGAAATCAAGATTCATTTCTTCAGCTTTTTCTATTTGAAGAAAAGTTGAATAATCATTTTCTTCAACAGGTGCAATTAGATTATACTCTTTTGCGAGTTCATCTAGCATTGTTGGAAGTTTTTCTTTAGTAATTATTAGTTGCTCCATCATAACACCTCACAAAATAAACTCCTCTGGATCGTCAGGTTTGAAGGTTCCAAAAAGCGGTTTTTCTTCTAAATCCTTACCTGCAGTATATTCATACAATTCTTTCACATCTTTCTCTATTTTCTTATTTAATTCCATTAGTGGTATATTGACTGGGCATGATCTCTCACACTCTCCGCATCCAATACATCTTCCAGCTAAGTGGAAAGCTCGCATTATATTCCATGCTGTATTTTCAGAAAGATTAACAGAACGTCTTAACCATTGAGGTGTCAATGAATCTGCCATACATTCAATACAATAACATAAAGGACATGCTTCCCTACATGCATAGCACCGAATACATCGATCAAAATGCTTCTCCCAATAATCCCATTTTTCTTCTATTTTTTTATCTTCTAAATCTTTCAAATTCGCAAATTCTTGGATTTCCGGAGTATCGACTTTTTCACCTATAAGAACATCATACAATGGAGGATTTGGTGTTTCACAGTTTTTACATGCATTTGAAAGCAGTTCATTTTTTGGAATCGTATGAGTTTCCCCGTTGAAACGTATGATATAATTATCATCTTCTTCTAGAACATCTTCAACATCTTTTACATCTGGGAATTTTCTATTGATTTTCCTAGGTTCAATTACACCTGTGCATGGAATACCAATTAGTACTACATCTTCTCTCTTAAGCCCTTTTTCCTGAATAATTTGAACGATTGCTCTTGAATCACAACCCTTTACCACTAGACCTATTTTTCTTGTATCTTCTTTCTCATCCCTTCCAAGAGGAAGTTTTTCTTCCAACATGGGATAAACGGTTAGATTTTTAGTACACAGTGGATTGAAAATAAAATTTTCAACATATTCAGGAGAATATGCATATGAGGGACTAACAGTAAAACCATATGTCCCTTTCTTATAACCAACTACATATTTTACATCTTCTTGTGAAACAATTTTCTTTGCTTCTTCAATCAATAATTGTTGATCTACCATACATTCACCCTCTGTATTTGCTCCATCGGTCCCAGTTTCTTAATGTCTTCAGTGACCTCTTCTACAACTTCTGCAAATTTCCTGCCTTCAGCAGCTGACACCCATGTCATTCTAACTCTTCGGGAATCAATTCCTATAAATTCTAATAAGTTTTTGAGAATTGAAATCCTTCGTCTGGCTAAGAAATTTCCTTGTTGATAATGACAGTCTCCTGGATGACAACCACCTATAAGAACTCCATCAGCACCTTGTTGAAGTGCATTAACTACAAACATAGGATTGATTCTACCTGAACACATAACTCGGATAATTTTGACGTTATGTGGATACTGTATTCTGCTAGTACCTGCTAAATCTGCTCCTGCGTAAGAGCACCAGTTACAAAGAAAACCTATTATATTTGGATCAAAATCTTCTGACATTTTAACTACCTCTTATTACTTTTTTAATGAGCTTCTCTTCATGTGAGTAGACTTCTACAGTCAATGGCATTTGACCTGGTAAGGAATGAGTTGCACAGGCAAAACAGGGATCATAAGCTCTGAAAGCCATCTCGACCATATTCAATAAACCATCATTCACAACTCCCTTCTTAATTATCCCCTGAGCTGCTTTTTTGATTGACATACTAATAGCAGCAGAATTGTTTGTGGTTGCTACAATTAGATTGGCTTTGTCAATTAATCCTTTTTCATCCAATTTGTAATGGTGTATTAAGGTTCCTCTGCAAGCTTCTATAACTCCAAAACCTTCACCTGGTTCACCAACAGGATTTCTAATTTCTTTCGAAGTAATTTCAGGATCATTAATGAGTTCCATAGTTCTTTCTGTAGCATATAACAGCTCTATTAACCTAGCCCAATGAAATGCAAGTGTTGAATTTACTGGCTTACCGCCTAAGGTTTCGTACATTCGTTTGTATTCTGCATTTGCAAGAGGTGTAGCCATACCATTTGCAGCATTGAGTCTTGCTAAAGGTCCAACACGATAGACCCCACTTTCTTTTCCTTCGGTGAAACCTTTCCAACCAACTTTGGAAAGATAAGGAAATTTGATATAACTCCATTCTTCAA
>JAGLRO010000035.1 GCA_023136245.1 Candidatus Heimdallarchaeota archaeon | reverse complement strand
GAACGAATCTAATGAAATATATCGAATATAGTTTTGTGATGACTCGAATGTCCTCGAAAGATGAATTATTGCAGAAGAAAAAGGAAGTAATAGCTGGACTGAGAAGACACAGTATTATTCTATCTGACAAAATGAAACAAGCTTTTATGAATGTTCCTCGAGAGGAATTTGTTCTTAAGAATTATAGGGATTTAGCGTATATAGACAAACCTCTTCCAATACTTGCAAATCAAACAATTAGTGCTATTCATATGGTCATGATTTATGTTTCACCTTCTTGTACCGATCCACAAGTCGGGCAAAAGATATTAGAAATAGGTGCTGGAAGCGGATATAATGCAGCAATATTTGCGGAAATGGTAGCCCCCCTTGATTCAAAGAATCCTGGACATGTTTATGCGGTTGAAATTATTCCAGAACTTGTAGAATTTGCAAAAGATAATATCGAGAGAGCAGGTTATTCTGATCGTGTTACTATATTAAAGGGAGATGGTGGATTAGGGTATTCTGCTGAAGCCCCATATGATATTATTTCTGTAGCTGCTGCAAGTAAACAAATACCACCTCCTTTACTCGAACAGCTTGATGTAAATGGAAAATTAGTTTTACCTTTAGGAAGTAGATATTCATATCAAGAGCTACTGATAATTCAGAAAGAACAAGATGGAAGTTTTTCTAAAAGAAATCTTGGTGGAGTCGCATTCGTTCCATTAACTGGAAAATATGGTTAAATTTTCTCCTTTTGAGTAAGTCTTTTAACTTTTTAACATTAATTTCAAATGTTGGTGTTTAAGATGGGTGTAAAGAAAATCAGTGATCTTTTCAAGGGTACTCCAATTAATCTAGATCAATTACGACAAAAGAAATTAGCTGTAGACGCTTACAATATCATCTATCAATTTCTTGCATCTATAAGAGGATATGATGGAAGTTTGCTTTCAGATGTTGAGGGAACAGTTACAAGTCATTTATCTGGGCTTCTTTACAGAAATGCCCGTTTACTTGAGAAAGGAATTCAACTCGTTTATGTTTTTGATGGAAAACCTTCCAAATTAAAACGAGAAGAGATAAAAAGAAGAGCTGAAGTTAAAAGAAAAGCAAGAGTAGAACTGGAAGAAGCTCTTGAAAGAGGAGATTTAGTAAGAGCTCGAACTGTTGCTCAAAGAACAAGTGTTCTAACTAAACCAATGGTTGAGGATGGTAAAGAACTTCTTTCACTAATGGGAATACCAATAGTATTAGCTCCCCATGAAGGCGAATCCCAAGCTGCTTATTTAGTTCAACAAAAGAAGGTGTGGGGAGTAGCATCTCAAGATTATGATAGCCTTTTATTTGGTTCTCCTGTTTTAGTTAGAAATCTAACTCTTTCTGGAAGAAGAAGACTACCAAGATCCAATCGCTATGTTACAGTAAATGTTGAGGTTTTTCATCAACATGAATTACTTAAGTCTCTTGAATTGACAAAAGAGCAATTAGTTGATATGTCAATACTCATAGGAACGGATTTTAATCCTGATGGAGTGAAAGGTGTGGGGCCAAAAACTGCATATAAACTGATCAAAAAGCATGAAAACTTGGAATCTGTTATAGAAGCTGAAGAATCTATTGAAATCGATGAAGATTTTGATGCAATTAGAGAAATATTTCTGAATCCTGTAATAAATAATGATTATACTTTGAAATTCAATCCAATAGATGTTGATGGTGTAATCAAATTTTTGTGTGAAGAGAGAGGTTTCAGTAAGGATAGAGTTGTAAGTACTCTAGAAAAAGCGAAAAAAGGGCAAGAGACAGCTCTTAAACAAAAGAGCTTAGATGCGTTCTTCGGTTGATGTTATCTATGAATTCTCAGATGAATACCTTCGTAAAACTAGGTTCAAACAGGAACCTATCAAAATTAGAACTTTCTACAATATTTGAGAAGAATTCACTTGAGAATTTAGAGTTTCGAGAATGGAAAGATTATTTGTTCTTTGTATTAAACAAAGATTATCAAAAAAAGTTTTTAGATAATCTAAATAAAACCGGAAGTTTAGTAAAAGTTGGATCAATATTTTTCAGTGATGATCTCTCTAATTTGGATAAACTGAGAGAAAGCACTAGAAGAGTAATTGAACGAGAGCTAAGAGAAAAGACACACAGAAAAATCAAATTTTCTCTAAATGTACAATCAAGTTCCATTGATGATAAAAAAAGAATAAGTAGGATTATTAGACATGAAATAAGGCAAGTAGCGAAACTTAGACATATTGAAGTAAAAATAATTCCAACGAAAAAAGATTCAATGGAATTATCTCCTTTTCAATATTATAAAGAGAATTTACAAAAGAGGGGGAAAGAAATCAACTGTCTTATTATAAAATCGAAAATCATGCTAGGTTTTACAACATGGGTTACAAATCCATTTAAAGATATAAAACAAGATGAGGAAAGACTTGTACGTCTTTTTACTCATGGCATGTCAATAAAACTAGCTAGATCACTAGTTAACATTTCAAACATTTCTCCAAATGGTACCCTCTTGGATCCTTTCTGTGGAACTGGCACTATTCTCATAGAAGGACTAAAACAAGGTATGAAAGTAATTGGTGTTGATAAAGACGCTAAATGTGTCCGAGCATCAAAAACAAATCTAAATCATTTTACTTCAAGCTTTCCATCAAAAATGAAAATTAAGGAGAAATGGAATATACATCTTCATGATTCTCGTTATCTGAATAATATTATCAAAGAGAAAATTGATGGTATAATTACTGAACCATATTTAGGTCCCTTTCTCAATGAATTACCCCCAGTTAACCAAGGAACAGAAATAATGAAGGACTTAGAAAAGTTGTATATTCAAGTTCTAAAAGGGAGTAAAAACCACTTGAGAGAAAATGGAAGAATTTTATTCATAATACCTGTGTATAGATATTCGTCTGAACTAACAATCTCTCCTGATAGTGATATTATTTGCGAGAAAACATCTCTAGAACTTGTGAAAGAAAGCAAATTCTTTGGAATAAAATTACCAATAGAAATTGGTAGAAAACACAATATCATTAATCGAAAATTGCTGATATTGGAAAAATAGAGAATTAACTGGTGATCTAATCTTCTCCTACTGCAAGGAAATCCATTTCTTTTGTCATTTTCTGAATTCTTCTTTTTGTTTTTGATATCCAGCCTACATGAACTAGCCCTTGATTTTCAAGTGTCATTAGAGCCTTATTAAGTTCAGTGTCAGAATAATCCCCATACATGTCCTTTAGAGGATTTTCAAGTTCATTTTCTAAGATTACTCCTCCTCGTTTTTCTAAGATAACAAGAATGCATGATTTCATCGGAGTGACTTTCCACGTATCATTAGAACCCATGAATAAAATATAGACTCTGTGTTTAAATGCCTTATGATTATCAATTCAATCATGAAAAATCGTTTAATTCTTTAATTTCAAGTGATGTAGCATTTAAAATCTTTATCCATTCGTTAAAACTCGAATTTTAACAAATAAAAAGAGTCTTCTTAAAGCAAAATTTTTAAAAGATAGATTTTTGAAGTCATCAGTCACCATGAATACACGACATCGAATATACCTAATATTCTTCTTATCGATTGGTATAATCTTCTTGATTATAGCGTTAGTGCAAAATCAGCATATTGCAGGTTATGATATCTTCAGTAATTTTACATCAGAACAGGTTCAGGATTTTCTTAATACTTATACTACAGGATTTCCTCGTCCATGGGCACCATGATCAAAGAGTGAAAAAAAATGGCAACAAAGGAAATCAGAACTAGATTAGCAACAGTATTACGACCAGTCTTGAATCATCGAATAAGGATTATAAGAACAATCGTTCAATTCATAATGTTTGGGCTTCTAAATGGATTAATATTTGGTATAGGAAGAATAGTTTTAATACTTCCTATTGAATTCCCCTCTGGAGGGCCGTTTTCTACAGTTTGGAGCGCTTTTGAGGCACTTCAATATTCAATGACCTGGTGGATTTTTCCCTATCTAGCTATATCTGTCTTTGTTTTATTTGGATCAATTTTCGGTAAAACAACATGTGGATGGGCGTGTCCAATGGGATTATTTCAAGATCTGTTCAGATTCATACCTATAAAGAAAAGGAAGGTTTCAAAACCAACTAACAAGAGCTTAAGTAGAATTGGAATAGCGATAGTTATATTCATAGTTATTATGTCTTTCATAATAGGAATAACCCTAAGAAACAGTGGAAGTAAAACAGCTTTTGGTGCAGGGAAAAATATGCCCTTTGGAACAATAGACCCTGCAGCAACATTATTTGCAACCTTATATTATTATCTTAAATGGGGATCACAGTATCCAACATTTGGTGAAGAAATAGGTAATTGGCAATTTGTGTTCTTTATTAGATTATTCATTTTGATAATAGTATTAGTACTAATTACACTTTATCCTCGAGCATATTGCAGATGGATGTGCCCATCTGGTGCAATATTAGGCCTATTTAGTAGATATAGTATCTTGGGGATGAGGATAAACAAGAACAGATGCACTAGTGGCTGTAATGATTGTGAGAACGCATGTCCAGTTCAAGTGCCTATTCTCTCCTATGATAAAGACCTTACCGACAAAATGTGCACGAATTGTGGTGAGTGCATTGATGCTTGTAATGAAGGAGCCCTCAAATTATCTTTGAGGTTCTAATCTCTTTTCTCTATTCATGCAATTTTCAATATTCTAGATTTGATGCGGATAAATTTCATTGAGCTATTAGAAAATGTAGACTGTGGAATAAGGTGCTTAAATAATTAAATGTTTAATGAAATTATGGGCATAAAAACAACCATTATAAAGCTAAATACTAAACAAGAAATAAGTTTGTAAAAAGATAATTACATCTGAGGTGTAATTTATGGCTGAAAAAGACATAACATTAAGGGTAGCCGAAGCTAAACAAAGAGATGTAGGAAGAGGAAAAGTCAGATTAGATAGTATGGCAATGTCTAAAATCGAAGTCTCTACAGGAGATATTGTTGAGATAATTGGAAAAAGATCTACAACCGCTGTTGCTTGGCCATCATATCCAGAAGATTTGAAAAAAGAGATTATTAGATGTGATGGAGTTATTCGTCGGAATGCAAGTGTATCGCTAGGTGACAAAGTTGTCGTAAAGAAAGCAAAGGTTAGTGTAGCGAGACAGGTTACTTTGGCTCCTGAACAAATGTCGGTTAATATTGATTTTAGTTTTGAAAATTTCGTCAAGAGAAAACTTCTAGGTCAGCCGCTTTCAAGAAAAGATACGGTGTTAATTCCAATACTTGGAAGAGCAATCCCATTCAATGTTGTCACTACTGTTCCTTCAGGCATAGTTGTAGTTACAGAGGGTACACAGTTAAAAGTTGCAGAAAAGCCTTTGATGGAAGGAGAAAAAACTGCACCAAGCGTTTCTTATGAAGATATAGGTGGTCTTCACCAAGAAATTCTGAAAATCAGAGAGATGGTTGAACTTCCATTAAAATTCCCTCAATTATTTGAAAAACTTGCAATTGATCCTCCAAAAGGTGTTCTTCTTCATGGCCCTCCTGGATGTGGTAAAACTTTAATTGCACGAGCTGTAGCAAATGAATCAGAAGCTCATTTTATCGTAATTAATGGACCAGAAATTATGTCCAAATTCTATGGAGAATCAGAACAACGCTTACGAAACATTTTCAAAGATGCTGAAGATAATTCACCAAGTATTGTTTTCATTGATGAATTGGATGCTATTGCTCCAAAACGAGAAGATGTAACTGGAGAAGTTGAGAGAAGGGTTGTTGCTCAGCTTTTAGCATTAATGGATGGTCTTGTTTCTCGTGGTCAAGTAATAGTAATAGGTGCGACAAATCGACCAAATGCTGTTGATCCAGCTCTTCGTCGTCCTGGACGTTTTGATAGAGAAATAGAGATTCATGTTCCATCTAGAGACAGTAGAGAAGAAATTCTTTTAATCCATACTCGGGGAATGCCTTTAACTCAAGACGTTGATTTGAAAAAACTTGCAGATGTGACTCATGGTTATGTTGGTGCTGATTTGATGGCACTCGCACGAGAATCTGCAATGAAAACCTTACGTCGTGTTTTACCTTCTGTTAATTTAGATGAAGAGAGTATTCCCGCTGATATTCTTGATCAACTAGAAGTTACACATGAAGATTTTGTTCTTGCATTGAAAGAAATTACTCCAACTGCTATTAGAGAAGTGTTCATTGAATCTCCTAATGTTCCATGGACTGATGTAGGTGGATTAAAACCAGCAATTATGGAAATACGAGAAGCAATTGAATGGCCATTGACTCAACCTGAAGCTTTCAAACGTGTAGGTATTAAACCTCCTAGAGGTATTCTGCTCTATGGTCCTCCTGGATGCGGGAAAACTTTACTAGCAAAAGCTGTCGCAACCGAATCGGAAGCTAATTTTATCTCCGTTAAAGGACCTGAAGTTCTATCTAAATGGGTTGGAGAAAGCGAAAAAGCAATCCGTGAAGTTTTTAGAAAAGCACGTCTTGCTGCACCTTCAATAGTTTTCTTTGATGAAATTGACTCTCTAACTCCAATTCGTGGAATGTCATCTGACAGCAATGTTACAGAAAGAGTAATTAGTCAATTACTTACTGAATTGGATGGTTTAGTGGAATTAAAGGATATTATTGTTATTGCAGCTACCAATCGACCAGATATAGTTGATCCAGCTCTTTTACGTCCAGGTCGTTTTGATAGATTAATTTATGTGAATCCTCCCAATCGAAAAGGAAGAATTGAAATCTTCAAAATTTACACCAGAGACATGCCTTTAGCTTCTGGAGTTTCAGTAAAGGATTTGGCTGCATCAACTGAGGATTTTGTTGGAAGTGATATTGAAGCTCTCTGTAGAGAAGCAGGTATGATAGCTTTGAGAGAAAACTTTGAGATAGAAAATATAACAATGAAACATTTTCAATCAGCACTAGAAAGAATACATCCTACAGTTACTCCTGATGTGATTAAATACTATGAAAAAATAATGGAGAAATTCAAACGAATTAGCCAAATAACAAGTCTCAAAATTGGTTTTACATAAACCCATTTTCCTTTCTTTTCTTTTACTTTTACTGAAATCATTTCTCTCGATTGATATAAAAAATAGGTTTTTAAGGTTGAATTCACAAAATAAAGCTTGAAAGGTTGCTCTTCATCATGATAGGGTTTTATATCATAAATAAGGAAAAATTAGATGTGTTATTTTGTAGACCACTATCAATAAAAGCAGATGAAGCTGAAATAGATGAAATTGTAAAATTACTGTTACATTTCTATGTTAAAACAGAAGAACAACCTAATCTTGAAGAGTTACAAATACTGAAATTTGACAATAGTAAAGTATTATTCATGAGTAAATACTCATTTCTATTTATACTTCTTAGTCCTCCAAATTACTCAACAGAAATGGTATCATCACAGCTATTTTTCTTCATGAAATTATTCTTAAACGCTTTCGAAATAAAGGATGAAAAAAGTGCAAGCGAATTTATGGTAGAATTAGAAGGAATAAAGAGGAGAGAAGTATCTGAATCATTATCACACTCATTCATGTTATGGAATGTTTTGGATCTTCATATTGAGGAAATAGACAAAAGAAACATGTTGGAAGTGTTTGAAAATATATTGAATTCATTGTGGATGGGAATAAGAATGTATGAAGTTGAAAGTGGAACAAAAGAGGAAGAGTTCAGAATAGAAAAACTAATAGAAAATTTCAAGGAATACATGGAAAAGAATACATATATTCTAAAAAAATCATTTACATTAACGGAAGATGAAGGATTTGATTTCTGTGATACAGATGTTCAAAAAGGAACAACAACAGAGATGAAAAGTGAATTTATCCAGCTAATGAAATATATGATAGAACATATAGAAGAGATAATAGGAATTGTAGGAATAAGGCAATTAATAGCCTATAAGTTACCCGCAACAATGAAAATAGAGTGGGAAAGATTGATAGGGTTGAGGATAGTGCAAGAAATTCTGGGAGAAGTGTGGAGGTAAAGAAAATGAATCAATTACAAAAAATAATATGTGTAGGATCAGCATTTGTGGGAAAAACATCATTAGCAAGAAGATTTACATTGAATACATTCATACACAGCTATATACCAACGCTTGGAGTATCATGGTTAACAAAAACAATAACATTTACACCAGAACAACTGAATGAGAATTTGACAAAAGAAATGTACACAGAACCAATAACACAGAGAATAAGTTGCTGGGACACAGGTGGTCAAGAGATGTTTACCTATTTACGTCCTAAATACTACGTTGGTGCTACTAGTGCTATTCTTGTTTTCGACATCACTAACCAAAATTCTTTTGATGACATTGACATGTGGGTTAGCGAAATCTCTTCTCGTTGTCCTGACATTCCTATCGTTCTTTGTGGTAACAAATTTGATCTGAAAGATGCTCGTTCTGTTAATCTTGATGATGCTATCGACTTCGCTAAATTCAAGAAGTTTGATTATGTCGAGACCTCTGCTTTAGATGCATATAATGTAGATAAATTATTTTATCATGCTACACGTTTAGGTAAACAATTTAGTGACAATCATCTCAAATTCAGAAAAGAATACATTATTTGATTCTTATCGGACAATCTCTTTTTTCTCCTTTTCTTAAACTTACCTTCTCATACTTACTCTTTATAAATCTCTAGAGAAATATATTTTATAAGAAGTAAATTTAGAGGGATAATTATGAGTAATGAAGTACAGCTAGATGTTTCTGATTTTGTGTCAATTAATGCCAACGACCCTCTTTCTAAAGCTTTGAAATTTTTTAAGGAAAGAACTCGTGACCTCTTGGTTTTTGATGATAGAGATGTTTTTATTGGATATGTGACTAAAAGATCAATTACTCTTCAATCTAGGATTAATCCTGAAGCTAAAATATCTAATTTCATTCGTCGAATTCCTACAATTAGTAAAGATGTTGCAATAGATGAAATTGCCAGGCTTCTTCTCTCTGCTAGTATTTTTTCTGTTCCTGTTGAAGAAAATGGGAAGGTAATAGGTGTTTTTCGCGATATTGATGTTCTTCGAGCTTCAAGCGATATCTTTGGTGCAAAGAAAGTCAAAGAAGTAATGACGCAAAACCCCATCACTATAACACCCGATATTACTGCTGCTAGATTAATCGCCATATTAAGAACAAATAACATTTCTCGAACTCCTGTTGTTAATGAAACTAATTCACTAGTAGGAATAGTTAGTCCCCATGATATGTCCAAGATTCTAACGAAGGTGTTTTCTAGAAAAACAAAAGGTGATCGAAAAACAACAAAACATGACGCATTATCAGTTACTGTTAAAGAAATTATGACTGAAGATGTTGTGACCTGTAACCAGAATGATTTCTTAATTGAAGCTATTGATAAATTATACAGTAAGAATCACAAAGCTCTGATAGTAGTTAACAAGGAAAACAATCCAATTGGTATAATCACAACACGAGATTTGCTAGAATCTGTCAGTACTCCCCCTGAAACAGAAGGTTACTACCTGAGAGTTTTAGGTGATGTTGATGATGCAGACATGGAACAAGTAATGGAAATGGGTATTGACTTCATCAAAAAATATGCAAGTATTATTGGAAATTCTGGGCAGTTTTATGTTCATTCTAAAGTAATTCCTAAAAAGAAATTTAGAGGTTTTTCTCTTTGTCAAATACGGTTAAGAATTACAACTAATAAAGGGAATGTCTATGTCGTTCGTTCAGAAGGATATGGTATATTTAGTGCATATGCTGTGGGGTTAGATAAATTAGAAAGAGAAATTATCTCAGAGAGAGAATTGGAGATTCAACAAAAACATACCGCTGCAAGTGAGAGATATCTTCTAGAAGAATTTGAAGAATTATAACTGTTTTTTCTTCTTTCTTTCATATTTTTTCATCAGTTCTACTATCAATGTAATAGTGTTATTTTTTTTAATTCAAAGTTTTGAACAGATTTGCTTATGTCGAATAAACAAAAATAGATTTTGATTTTTTAAATCAAGAAGTAATAAACCAGGTTAATGTGTAAGTTGCATTAGCTGTGAAGCTGTATGTTCATATTTCGTTATTTCTATGGAAAGTTTAACTCCCAAACCTCTTCCTCCGCTGACTACAACTTAAAATAGTAGATTGTTAAAGATTTCATGAGGTGGATTTAATTTCTACAATTGAAATTCTTCCTCTGATACTACCGATTGTTAAAGAAGGGGACGATGTAGCACAACAAATTTTGGAGGCTATTCTTGAAGGAAGCTTGCTAGTAAATGATGGCGATATTTTTGTAATTGCGCACACTATAATCTCAAGAGCAGAAGGGCAAGAATTTTACCTGCCTTCGATATCTCCATCTCCTTTTGCTGAATTAATCGCTCGAAAGACTGGAAAAGATCCTTCTTTGGTGGAGTTAATTGTTAATGAAGCAGAAGAAATTCTGAAAGTTAAGAATAATATCATTATCACAAAAACACATCATGGTTGGATTTGTGCAAATTCTGCAATAGATCAATCTAATGCTCAACCAAACTGTGCTGTAAGTTTACCTAAAGATTCAAATAAATCTGCTAAAAATATTGGAAAAAAGCTTACTGAAGTACTAGATAAAAAAATATCAGTATTAATTTCCGACACTCATGGTCGGGCACTTAGGAGAGGAGCTATTAACATAGCTGTGGGTGCTTATAATTTTTCTGTGATTGATGACGCAATAGGTCGGGAAGACATTTTTGGTTATAAACTGAAATCTACTATTATTGCTTTAGCTGACGAAGTATGTTCAGCTGCTGAACTAATTATGGGTCAGGCAAATGAAAAAGTTCCAGTTGTTTTAATCAAGGGTTTAAATCAAAGATCTCTAGTGTCAGATATTAAAGAGCTTCAGTTTGAGGATGAAAAAAGATTATTTCAATAAAAATGATGTTTTTTTCTCAACAACAAATTTATAACTAACATAATTTCCTTTCTAGTTGTTTATATAGGATGTAACAGCTTTATTCTATAAGTTGTGTAAAGGAGATGTTCTTTGTTGTTTAAAGGTATAAGAAAATCTATAGCTGAAAAAGCAAATGAGCAGTTAGGGAGAGCTCGTTTAGCAGCTCAACAAAAGAATTATCAAGAAGCTGCTGATTTTGCTGAAAGGGCAATTGATTTACTTCAAACTGAAGACAACAGAAAACAAATAGATATAGCTAAAGCTCTGCATTATGAATATCTTGGGTTGAAATCTATTAAATTTGATAAAGCATTAGAAGCTGCAAATTATTTAGGGCGGTCAGGAGGATTTTACCATCGTTTAAATATGATTTCTGAATTCCAAAGAGTATTTGAGCAACAAGCTAAGATACTGCGTGTCATAGCAGGGCAATATATGAAAGAGAAAAGATTTGTTGATGCAGGTTCATATTTTGAAAGAGCAGCCATCGCATATCAGAGACTCGATAAAAAAGCAGATGAATTGGATTGTAAAGCTAAGTCCTATATCTCTAGAGCTGCTGCTGAAAGAAATATTTCTGGGAGAAAATCTTTTCTGAAAAAAGCTGTAGAAATAATAGAAGAAAGAGGGTCAGATGAACCAATAATTAAAGCACATTTAGCTTATTATAATGCACTATTTGTTGAAGATGAACGACCTGAACTCGCTTTAAAGTACTATTCAGAATCTCTCCAAAATTATCAACTAGCAGGTTCCAAAGTAAGGATAGAAGAAATCAAAGTGAAGATGAAGAATCTAACTGAAAGAAGCTGATTTCTATATTTTTCGTTTTAACGGTCTATAAAAAAACATTTAAAAGAATCATGTGATATAATAGAATATAGACACTTGGAGGAGAAATAATGGTAAGCATATTTCAAGCTTTGAAGATAACACTCTTCTATTTCATTCCGTTGGTTGCATCACTAGCAGTAATGTTTGTAACAGTTCTAGTTTTAGATCCACATTGGGATCTTGCCACTGGCTTTGGTTTCAGTGTTCCTGCCGACCCAATTATTGTTTTCATCTTGTTAATAGTTGGTTTCGTTGTTGGTGCTATAATATTCTTCATATTCCTGTTCAAAGGAATTGGAGACATAACAGAAGCAGCTTTAATTGAGTAAAGAGTTAACTCTAGTAAAAATAGAAAACAATAATCCAATTTTTTTTTTCTTAATTGACAAAAAAAAGAAAATGAGGATACAATTCAGAATAACGAATCCATTGAATAAACTAGTTTTCTTTTAATTCTTCAATTGTGGGATTCTTGCCGCAAGATAAGTGATTCTCAGGACAATATCCATAAAAATCACAATATGCTCCAACTTCTCGAAATATTGTAGGAGCTACTTTTCTTACTTCTTCCAACATTATTTCCGCCAGTTTCCTGATTTCCCATTGTGATCGATTACAGATTCGTTTTACAAAGAAATCTATTAAGGCATGAGCATTCATGGATACGATTAGCTGAGTAGCTGTTGCATTGGGTAACAGAAATCGGGCATCTTCTTTTGGAATTCCTTCTTCCACCATCTTTTGATATAATTCATGATTATATGCCATAACTTTCTTATATTCTTCAATAAATTTCGAATTCTTTATCTCATCAGGAATGACATAATCAAAATTCTCTGCATTAACATATCTTTGAGATTGTTGTGAAAAACTTGCTATTCTTTTCCTTACAAGCTGATGTGAAGCAACGCGACTAATACCCGATATATAAAAAACAAAAACATTATGTTCGAGTATGGATGTGTGACCATCTTTTATGATCTTTTTTAGGTAACCATTAGGTTTTAGAGTGGCTGTACGCTTAACATCGTCATATTTGTGTTCCTTTGAATAACAAATTACAGCTGCCATTTTTGCAATTAACTCTGTCTCCTCTGGATAAGAAATAAGTTTGACCTCTATTATAATCACTACCCTTTTTCGAATCTATCTTTATGGATTTTTTTTATAACATCATTTACATAACTTATTTTTTAATGAATGTATGACATTAATTTTTATCTTGCTCAACTGATATAGATTTTTCTAATAATATATTCCTAATTTCATTTATTAACACAAATTTTTTCCTATGTTTTTCCGTTTTACAAGTGTTTATATCACAAAAAGTTTTTGAATAAAGTAAAACAATAAAGATAATAGGGTAACCATCTGTTGCTCGGGGTATCTTAGCAAAGAGGAAAAACGATGTCTGAGGAAATAAAACCTGGTAAAAAGCTTAAAACGGGTGTGAGGATAAAAACAAAGCCAGCAGTTGTACCTACTCGTAGAAAAGTAAAGACGAAAGGAGCTAAATTACCAATCGCTATGATGGGGCCTAAGGGTATCAGGAAATGGAATATCATTTTTACGATTATTTTTGGTGCACTATTAGTTCTAACAGTCATAAATAGTTTCTTTAGAGAATTTATAATTATCCCAATTCCTGATTTGTATCTCCAAGTTATTATACCCATCGTAATTTTTATTGAAGTATTTCTTGTTCTTTTGGCATTTGAAACCTATAAGGTGTCTTTTGCTTTTAGACTATTAAGAATAATATTAACTATTATTACAGCTCTAGTATTTTTCCCACTCACTTTAATCAAATACCATACAAGGCATAATATTTGGAGAATCATGTTTGTAGGTTTAACAATAGGGACGCTAATATTGTCGTTCTTTTCTCCTTATATCAACATGATAGGAAAATACAGAGATCTACCCCCTGGTGATATAACAGAACAAGAAGTATCTCCAGATTGGTTCAGTAGTTTATTTCAAGGTTCTGCACCGTTTTATATAGACGGATTACTAGATCTCTTAGATGCTCTTGACTTGAATGATACTCTTGGAGATCAAGAGATGGCAACGGTTGATTCTTCCACAGCATTAGGAAATTATCTTTATAGGTGGGAGATAAATGATAGATATGATTCAGGTACGTGGGAATTTACGGCAAGTAATGCTCAACAGTTTTCATTAGAGCCTGAAGATTTTGGCTCTCCTCCAGCGGCATGGGTACAAGAACTAAATGTTACTCAAACAGTTTATTCTTCTGCTTTCTCCACCGCGATACTTGGTCCACTCTTATCAACTTGGAGTACTTATCACACTCCACATCTTGAACCAGTATCAGATTATGATTCATATTTACGAGATAGCAACGATTCAGTAGCAGCTGAATCTGGTTCAACAAGTATTTCTTTTAATTCGAGAGATCAACTTCTCCTACAAAGTACAGCAACTTCAATTGCTTTCTTAGGTACATACAATTATCAGACTTATTTTGCTTTGGATGATATTCAAGCTGTAATAGGCGATGTGGAAGATCATTCATTAGATGGTTTTGGAACGACAACATTCAATGATACATATGCAGCTTACCTTCAAGAACCACAGAATTATAGAACAGTTTCGCCTTCAGTAGCTACTTATGCCACTACAAGGAAAAATGAAGGTTTTGTTGCTAATAGTAATACTGTATATGAACAAATTATATTTGTTCTCGATGACATAATTCAAAGATTTGGTCTTCCTTTAGAAGCCCAGAGTGACAACGAAGGAGCAGATAGGGCTGAACGTTTAATTTTGGGTTATGATAGATCTGTATCTGCTTACATAGCACTAGCAGTAATGGCTCTACGTATTTGTGGAATTCCTGCTAGACCCGTTTTTGGTTTTGCAATCGGAGATGATATAGGTGGAGACCCTACCTCAAAATCTTTAACTCTTGCAAATCTCTTTGGTTGGGTTGAAGCTCTTCTAC
>JAGLRO010000034.1 GCA_023136245.1 Candidatus Heimdallarchaeota archaeon | reverse complement strand
TAATAAACTCCACCAAAGTAAAGAAAAACTACTTGTTTGTAAAGATCATGCCAAGCCCAAGTACAACCAAATCCTTCAGGTCTTTCTGCATGTTCAGAGATGAACTCTTGACCTTCTTCAAAATAGGAACATGTTACTGCAGGTTCTTTAAAGGGAAACTCTTCACCAAAAACTTCTATTGGGTCTAATGTTCTTAATATTGTTATCTTTATGTCAAGCATTTTGTCACTTCCATCATTTAGAAATTCCACAAAGCACTTATAAAGATGACTTGAAAGTAAAATCCTTTCCAAAAATGCTTTTAAGTGCTTAAACTTCTTTCTTTGCATGGCTGATTATCTAGTAAAACCTTATGAACCTGGGTTTGAAAAAGAGCAAGTTAGAGTTGGTTTAGAAATAGTGAAACACTGGGTTTGGCCATTTCAAAATAATCTGGAATCTTTAAAAACAATCTACTCTGCACAAGATTTTGATCCTGAAACAGCACTTTTCTGTTTTAAAAATGGCAAGTTGGTTGGTTTTACTTCTGCTAGAATAGGAGAACAAGCTGGTGTTGTTGGTCCTGGTGTTAAGAGAGGTGGACAACTAGGTGCAACTTTAGCTCTACCTCGAGTTTTACCAGAAAATGAAGAAGCATCAGATCTACTTATGGAGAGAATCATTAATGTATTGAAATCACGGAACGTTCCTTTCATTCAAACCAGAGCGTCATCAATGCATCCTAATAGTATTGAACTTGTTAGAAAGTGGGATTTCAAGGAACATAATGAATTTCCTTTAGGATACAAATTATATTTCCATTATGTTCTGGAAAAAGGTGAAATCAAGAGAAAAACTGATGATGTAAAAGGATTTGATTTTGAACAAGACATTGATAATTGTGTGATAAGTGTTTCAAGTTTTTTCAAAACTTCTGAAGAACAAGCTAAAAGGATTATCTTAGATATAGACAGCTCTGATGATTTAGTTAGTCATTTAGTAATTAGAAAGGATGGCAATCTTGAGGGATACTGTTACGCGTTACCTAGTTCACTGAACAAAGATATTGTAGCAACCTTTCATCTTGAAGCTTCTAATGAGGAAAATTTAAAACAATTACTTATACAAGTGATTGATGATTGTCTAAAGAAAGGTGGAAAATATTTTTTGGTAGATGTGATTGGTGAATTACTGAAGTTTAGGGATGTTTTCGAACTTCTTGGTTTTGACAAAGTAGCAACATGGGGGATCTATGAAAAGAGTTTGAGCTAAATTCATTCCATATTGAAATGTATAATTGTATTTAAATAGACTTTGTATTGTATAATCTCTTGAAATGGTTGATAGTGATTTTTCTCAGGATATGGCAAATAATTTCGATGGTGTCTTCTTTGATTATTTTGGTACATTAGTCGATTCTCGTCATTCACTTACTAATGTCTGGTCTAGAATTGCTAAAAAATTAGGTAAAGAAATCAAACCTAGTGATCCTCGTATATGGCAAGGTATACAAAAAGGAAACCAAGAAGCTAATAGAATGAGTAAATTTTTTGGTGATTTTACTATAGAGCAAA
>JAGLRO010000033.1 GCA_023136245.1 Candidatus Heimdallarchaeota archaeon | reverse complement strand
ATTCAAATGACATTTGTTACTCGACTTTAGTGTTCTATTTATCTTCATTATTTTCTATTTCTGTTGAAATGGGCATTGATATCTTAATTGCTGACCCTTTTTCCCAATCTTCTTTATCCAGATCTTCCATTATTACATTATAATTATACTTCTTTGCTATTTCGTTTACGATCATAAACCCTAGATGTTTACGAACTGTTTCGTCGAAAGGAGAAAGATCAAGTGCTCTATGAATTTCCTCTTTAATGTCAGGGGGTGTTCCTTCTTTATCAACTATAACAATCTCAAATTCTGATTCTTCATTAACAAGAAATTCTTCTCCAGATATCTCGAAAAATATCTCTTGATTATTTGCTTTCTGCACAAGACTTGTCATAACATACAAGAACATTTCATAAAGAAAAGCTCCACCGATAGCTTTGATATTACTTGGAATATTGATTTCAACATTGATTTTCTTTTCAGAAAATTCTCCTTTTATTTTATCTAACACTCTTAATATAGTCATTCTTAATGGAATAAAATTCACTTCAGAACCTGTCGAGATATCCATAACGTTTGTTAATAATCTGATATCTTGGACTATTGCTGTTCCTCTCTTTACTAACTTACTCACTCTCTCTACAATTATTTTATTTTCAGGTTGAATACTGCTACTTAGAAGTTCATAATACCCCGAAATACCAAATAGAATATTGTAAATATCGTGTGTTAAGACATTCAAGTACATTCTTGATCTATTGGAATATTCTTCTGCAATTGACTGCAATTTTGTAGCTTCAGTTATATCTACAAGTGATAAAACTACACAATATTCCCCAGTTAAGTTGTTTATCGTTGGTGATAACTGAACAAAAAATGTTCTCGTATCTAATTTTCCTGCTTGATATACTTCTATATCGATTTTCATGGAGTTTTTAGCTATATTGGCAATAACATCTTTCACTTTTTGCCAAATCAATTTCGCTTTGTTGATTTCAATATTCAAAGAACTATCTAGTTTCAGGCCAATAGATTCATAATGATTTAGATTGAAAGTTTTTTCAGCTTGTTTATTTAGATAAATTATCTCAAATTTGTTATTTACTAGAATAATTGGAAAAGATGAAAATTCTGATGTTTGTGTAATCTGTTGAATATCATCTAACAATCTTTTTCTTTGTATTGTAAGAAATAACTGATTTGCTACTATTCGCAGAAAGTGGATATTTGATTCAGTAAGCTCTTCCTGTGATGTTGACAATATAAGCAAGAATCCAAACATAAGGTTTGTTGTACCAATTGGGAGAATTACACCGTATTTTTCTGGATACAGAGTAAAATCGATTTCATCTATTACATTCGATGTATTGTAATAAGGTAAGCTTGATATCTCAAGTTCTGGAGATGAATAGTAATCTTCTATTTCTTTATTCAATCCTACATGTTTGATTAAATCAAAACGATCAACATCTTTAATAAAAACACCAATTCCCTCAATAGCTGTTCTACTCTTGACTTTTGGTAAAATTGAATTTAGTATTATCTGAATCTCTGTAGTCTCAAGAGTGAGGTTTGACATTTCAACTATAAGCTCTGTTTGTTGTTGTCTAAGTTGTGAGCTATATTCTTCGGACCAAGAAGAAACAATTTCAGTAATCAAGAGCGAAATCTCATTAACTACTTCAATATATTTCTCTTCATTGTATTTCACTGTTTCTGGGAATAAATAAACGCTTAAAGCTCCCATTGCTATATTATTCTTATATAGAATTGGAGCAATTATGATTTCACTAACATTTAATTCAATCAGTTCTTCTTTTCCTGGAAATGTGTCTTCTAGAGAATCAACCTCAACCCATAGAGTATTCTTAGAAATAAAAGATTCAGTATAAGGATTTTCTTCATCAAAAGTATCAACTTCGAACTGTAATAATTTATCTGCTAATTGGTCACCTGTTGTAAAAAATGATGTAAGAAGCTCTGATTCATGATTATATAAGCTAAAAGTGATTATTGATGGTTCTAATGTGTTTTTAATTGTTGCACATAAATTCTGTAGAATAATAGCTTTACTTCTACTTTCTCTCAGTTCCCCTTTTAGAAGTAATTTAAGAAATTCAGACAGATTTTCTATTGTTTGAACTTGGTTCTCATCCATAATATATCACTAAAGTTATTTTCGTATTCATTGTTTTTCTGTGATAGATGTTTTATGTATTTTAGCTAAATAATAAAGATATAGACAGTTACAAATCAATATGTACCTGTTACAATGTTTTTTTATATTATTATTATAAACCTATGTTAGAAAATATATTATTGTCAAACAAGAGGAGATTCAGACGACAGAACAGATTGTAAAATCAATAGGTAAAAATGCTTCATTGATATACGGATTCTTTCTTGGAAATAAAGAGGGAATCATATATAAAGAGTATATCTTCAATCCAGAACATTGTCATAAGGATATTTTATCTAATGTAGTAAGAGCCATCTGTTCATTTGCTGAAGACACAAAGATTTCCGATCAAGGTATGATTGAACTGTCACAATCTAAAATATCTTTTGTGAAAATCCAAGACATTACCTATGTAATGGTACACGGTTTGTTAAACAAAACTGTTGCAGACACTCTAATTAGTCTCATCTCTGGAGTATTTGAAGAAAGGTCAAGAGCGAAGTTTCATAGTGATGATCCTGAACAAGTTTTTTCTGGTGCATCAGCGGTTTTTAACAGTACAGTAGAAGAATTGTTTTCGAAAGTTATAGAATTCACGAAAAGAAGCAGAGAGAAAGAAGTTGTAGGATCCGAGCTCGAACTTGTAGATTTCCAAATGGATTATGATGAATTGATGATAGTTCCAAAAGATTTAGTGAAAAGAAAGGAAGAAATAGATGAACCAAAAGAAGCAGATGAAAAAGACAAGGAAGAAGTTCTCACAAAGGAACAGATGTTAAGTGCAATCACTTTCAACATTCTTAACTCCTTAGCAGGTATTGAACATTTAGTTTTTGTTGGACATGAAGATAATAAAGCTGATTTGTTCTTCCAGAATGGTAAACTAAGTGAAAAATTAGTTAAGAATACTCTGAAGATTTGTGAAAAATACCTTGATGACATATTAGGATTAATGGAAGATGAAGCTGTAGAAAATGCTATTGATGTGTCTGAAAAATATCAGATCATCTTTGTTCCTGTGAATGAAATTAACTTCATGTATGCTATTGCTACAAAATCTGTCGATCCAGTATTGCTTAATCCTGTCTTTGAGAGAATTGCTAAAAGAATAAAAGATGCTGTATTAAAATACAAAAAAGATCTAGAGTGAAAAATGGATAAGATTTCTGATCCAAGAACATTTAACTAATTTTTTCATGCAGAACATACCCCTTCCATTCTTCTTTACATGAGCACTGAATGTTGTGATTAAGAGCTTTGAGATCTTGTGTCAGTGTGAATTCTTTTAATTGTTCTAGTATTGCTTTATCGCATTCTCCACAATTATGAGCCCCTCTTCTAGTACCACCAGCTACAACATCACATATTAATCTGATTTCAGGAAATTTTGCTTTAATTTCCTTGCAAATATAAACAAGAGACCACAACCATGGAGGTCGATACTGGTTCTTTTCAAATAAAAGTGATAGATAAGTACCCCGATGAATACTTATGGCATTTATGGAAACTGTATCAATACCTAATTTCTTTATTTTGGAAACACTAAGAAAAATATCATTTATAGAATCATACTCTGTAACAAATGGAGGTTTAAAGAGAAGATATGCTTTAACCTTAGCACCAAACTTGATTATTCTTTCAGTTGCTTGTTCAAAATCCTCCCAAAAGAAACCCTTGTTAACCGAATTTTTTAATATTTTATTATTTGCACTTTCTAATCCGATAGCTATCTCTATTTTTGAGATGTCTATGTTATTTACTATATTCTGTAGAATCTTATCGTTTATATATTCAGGTCTTGATTCCAGAACTATCTCTCTTATCTGGTGATATTTTGCCAGTTCTTTTAAAATTGCTTCTTGGACATTTATTGGTACTTCATTTCTATCAAGAAAACTACCACTCGTGAAAATCTTTATCGAATATTCTTCTTCTTGTTGTATCTTTTTATTCAATATATCCTTGATTGATATCATTATCATTTCAAAATCGGGTTTCTGAGGATTATCATAAAGATAACCACAAACGGAACAGCCACCACTTCCTGACAATGCCCAGGAACAACCTCTAGTTGGTAAAATGAAAACTAATGCTTTTACAACCTCTGATTTTATTCGATGTTTTTCTTCCCAATGAATAATACGTCTAGAGTGTTCTCTAGATGGAAGATTTTTTTCCCTTATTTGTTTAATACTTTCTGAATAAGAGGTGTTGATTTTCATTTCTTCACCCTAGTTTTTTTCTTTATTTCAGCAACTATTCCTGATGTCATCTTATTCATATCTTTACCAGATACTATAGCTTTTGCAGTAGCGACAACTTGTTTCTCGAAAACAACAAAAATCTCATCATTTGGAAGTATTGAATTATCTGCTTTTATACATCCTGGTGCGAAAATATTACTCCCTTTAACTTGAATGTCTCCAAATTCTAGAATGTTTTTTGATTTAGTTGATATTGATTGAGCTGAATCTGGAGAAAGGGACAAAAATCCATTTTTTGAATTCAGAATAGCTATTTGTTCTTTCTCACTGAATATTTGCTGATTCCTAGGATATTTTCCTTTGGTTTTCAATGAATCAGCGAAAAGGATTCTACCAGTATCGGAACCAAATTGAAAATCTGATATTGCTCTGAGTTTTTTGGTTAAGGTTGAAGGAGCTTGGACATCCGAGGAAAATTTGTCAGAAAATATTTCTTGGAGTGTTTCAGAGAGTCTAGAGAGTGATTTATCACTTGTTGGTGATGCTTCTTGAGATGTATCATATACTGTAAAAGAATTTTGTTCTCTAACAATCTGAATGATATCCTTATATCCTTCCCCACTCATGTGATTTATTATTATAGCATCTTTACTATATCGTTTCAATATATCATTAAGCAGTGTTGCTGTTATACTTATTTCTTTAGATGTCCACTGCCCTGCAACAGGTATATCATAGAATTTTGCAGGAAATATCCCCTCAAGCTCTCTTGGCACAACAGATAGTGGGGAGGTTACTATTAACTCTGATAAGATCGAAAAAATTCCTCTTCCACCTTTCTTTATTGCTTTTCTAATCTGCATATGGGAACGTGAAAAAGAATATGGTTTTCTTGCAGAACAAGGTAGTAGTAGAATAATCCTAGATAATAAGTCAGGAACAAACCTCTCTCTTATCCTGTTTCGATATTCAGTTATGACTGGACGAGATAAGGATTCTTCTCCTACACATTTCATAGTAGCATTGGAGATAATTGGAGAACGAGAACGGAATGATTGTGAGAAAACGCTATCATACTTACGAAGTGTAGCAGCAAAAGATACTTTGTTGTGGATGTCTTTTTCAACTAACGTTCGCAATGTTTCCTCTTTCAGAGAGTGATGTATCCTTGTTAAAGCATTCTTAATAATCAATTCATTATGTTTGAACAAATTTGGTGGTTTTTCCATACAATAAGGACAATAGCAAGTAGGATGTTCCTCATTTGAATAAGTTCGATCTATTGTAAGAAAGTATCCATTTTTTGAAGTATAATATGCCTGAGAGTTGTCAAAAAAATCAATTCCTGAATATACTAAAAATGAATAAAATGCAGGAGATATTGGACCTGGAACATAAATTGCAATGTCTGGAGATATTTTTTCTCTGAGAGAAACTAGTAGCTCACTAAGTCGTCGTTGATTGTTAAACAATGAAGATAATCCTGTCAATATATACAATGAACAATCTGTTTGAGATACTTGGTTGACTAATTTTGAATCAGTCATTGTTATGGGCAAAGTGAATATCTGTCTAAATGCTTCTGGAAAACTTAGAAATGATTCAACATACTCAAAATAATCTTGAGAAGAAATCGAATCTGAAACAAAATGAGGATAGAAAGGCTGCTCAGTGAGTACAAAAGATTTTGATAAAACTTTTTCCTCTTTTTCCTTCGGAAAAATCCAGATAAGTTTCTTCGATGATTTATCTATATTGTCAAGAGTTGGAAAAGGAATTTCAAAATAAGCTGAGTATCCTTCTTTTTTAAGTGGTTTTTCTAATGAAATAAGACCTGGTGATATTGGAACTTTTGAACGTGTCTCAGCTAAAATACGTGCAAATCCAAGCTGTGATTTAGGTTGAAAGAATCTCAAATAAACACCAGTTAGCTATATTATATAGAAAGAAAAATAGAGAATGAATAAAAACAATGTGTTTTCTCAGAAAAAAACATTTCAAGACACTATCTTATTCTTTCATTCTTTCAATTGCCCAATGAATTACCCAAATAGAAAGAGGTCTCATATATGATAGTGATCTGAATCTGCCAACATCATCCCAAGCTTCAGGGGTTTGAAACCAATAACCAAGCTCATGGTAGGTCATTTCAAAGATTCCTTTTACTGTTGCGAATGCTTCTTTTTTCAATCCTAATTGATACATGGCTGCAGCAATTGCATATGTGGTTCCAGTCCACACTTCTCTAGATTGAAAACATTCAAGATCAAGAAAAGTATGTTGAAGGTTCACTTCATACAATAAGAGAGAGTAAGATCAAAACTGTTTTCTTATCTCTGGAAAATACGTGGCGAGCTAGGCCGGATTTGAACCGGCGGCCCTCAGGTTAAAAGCCTGCTGCTCTTCCTAGCTGAGCTACTAGCCCATTATGTTTTTCATCTTTATGCTCTTTTAATAAAAGTTTCGTTTTTTATCAATTTATATAAATCTAATAAGTTCAGCTTTAGTGATCACTACTTTTCTTCTAGTTCCTGGTGAATTAATCAGGTGCCATACTGAATATTGTTCTTCATATGGATATGTTGCAGATATTCCATCAACCGGGACTATCACTTCAAAATCTCTTGTTACAGCTCCTGCTGCTGTGTGTAAAACAGCTCCATTTGCTGACGTTCCAACCATAATAATTGTCTTAATTTTCTTCTTTTTAAGAATCTCTTCAAGTTCTGTTTTATAGAATTTATTAACACTTGCTTTTATAATGGTTTCTTCTCTTGAAGGTAGAACCTCTCTTCTAAAATCAGCTTTTGATGCGGCACTTGTTAAAGTAAAGATTACAGGAATTTCAGCTTTTCTTGCCTTCTCAACAATCATCTGAATTTTGTCTAAACTCTTTACACATCTTGGTCTCCTTTCGTTATTACAATTGTTCTTTTGAATATCTAGAACTAAAAGTGCTGTTTTTTTCAATGATATTTTTATCTCTTCTAATTTTGGAGCTTCTGGAGCTCTTACTCTCTCCCATTCCTCAATAATCGTCTGCTCTTCTATCATAGAAGACAAATAATTTTGGAAGTATAAAATTATATCCTAATTAGTTTGCTTTGAATGAGTATGTATTGTATTTGTGATTATATGAAAAGCTTAATTATTCCATATTATTTGTATTAGTTGTTCCTAGGTGGTGAATAAAACGAACATATTTCATCTTTCAAGTCGAGAAGTAAGTCTTCTCATTTACTTAGCACAAAATCGTGCTATTGAGAAAGAAATAGAAATCACTACTACAAAACTTGCTGAAGTCTTTTCTATTTCGCAACAAACAGCATCTCGATGCCTTTTAAAACTTGGAGAGATGGGAATAATTACTTGGAAATCTTCTCCTAAAGGATCTCTAGTACAATTAAGACCAGCTGGAGTTTCTATTTTACATAAATTTAGATTTGAGATAGAAAGGGCTCTTCATCCAGATTTAACATCTATAACAATAAGAGGAAACGTTTTTTCGGGACTAGGAGAAGGTAAATATTATATTTCACGAACCTTGTACATGCAGTCATTCGTTTCCAAGCTTGGCTATAAGCCCTATCTGGGAACACTTAATCTAAGAATCCAAACAAATGATTCTGATAGGTTGGATTTGATTCGTGGATCTTGGCCAGTAATAATACCCGGTTTTGAAGAAGAAGGAAGAAGATTTGGAGATGTTTTGTGCTATCCCCTCACAATTCCAAAAATAGATGCAAAAATCGCTGGTATTATTCCAAGAAGGACTCACTATGGACCAAATATTCTTGAATTAATTAGTGATGTTTGCTTACGTGAAGTACTTGAGTTAGATGATGGTGATGAGGTAACAGTGGTTTTTTCATTCGATCAAAATGCAGGATCTGATAATAAATGAGAGGATCTCTAGAGCACCTACTGCTCAAGAAGATCTATGTTAACTCATTGGAAGGAATATCTTCTTCTCTTTCTGTGCTTACAAGACAATTAGGTTTATCAAATGAGGTTATTGAGCCAAGACTATTATCATTACTTGAAAAAGGTTCTTTGGAAAAAGATGATAGTGGTTGTTTTAAGCTCTCTAAACTGGGAAGAAAACAATTAACTGTAGTATTGACTGGAGGTACATTTGACTTACTTCATACAGGACACATTTTCACTTTTCAACAGTCGAAGCTTCTCGGTGATTTGTTGGTTGTAGTTATTGCGACTGATAAAACTGTTGAAAAATCCAAGAATCATACTCCAACAAACTCACAAACTGAAAGAGCTCAAGTGGTAAAACATATTCGAGAGGTTGATGCTGTAATTGTAGGGGATGAGAATGATTTCATCAATACTGTAGATTTGATAAAACCTGATCTAATTGCTTTGGGATATGATCAAAAACATGATGAAAAGAAACTTTATTCAAAATTATCTTCGAGAGGACATGAACATGTGAAAATAATAAGATTAAAAAAACACATTCCTGGAAAATCAACCTCAAGAATAGTTCAAGATATTATAAATCACAATTACAGAGAATAGAATTATTGCAGGATT
The DNA here is from genome assembly GCA_023136245.1 of Candidatus Heimdallarchaeota archaeon. Taxonomy (GTDB): domain Archaea; phylum Asgardarchaeota; class Heimdallarchaeia; order Heimdallarchaeales; family Heimdallarchaeaceae; genus UBA460. The sequence continues at coordinate 6,300 of JAGLRO010000033.1, read as the reverse complement.
TCTCCAATTTTCAGAAACTTTCATAATCTTTCATTCTTTCCTTCAAATAACATGTTTGTGAAGAACAAATCTGATCTTTTGAATCTAGCAAGAAACGACGATGAATCACGAATATTAAATGAAATGATTGATTCAATGGAATTTGTTCTTAAGACAGCTCAACCAAATGAATTTCTTTCATCTTCTGTTTTAATAACTGACGAATTGTTTGAGATTCATGAAAAATCTTTTGATTTTTCTTCCTATGATAGATTCTGTCTCCTATCTTTCGGTAAAGCTTCTCAAACTATGACAGAATGGGTCCTAGAGCACTTTCCTGTGTCTTTTTCTCGTATTATTATTGTATCACCAGAGGAATGCAATGAAAACCTTTCAAGTAGAAAAAACTTGATTTCATTTAAAGCTGGGCACCCTATTCCGAACCTACAGAGTGTTAAAGCGGCTGAAACCGCACTATCTGTATTGAGTGAATTATCTCCTGAAGATTTATGTATTGTATTGATTTCTGGTGGAGGAAGTTCTCTATTGGATGCTCCTGATAATGATTTACCTTTTAGTGATTATGTGGAGCTTATAGAAAATCTACTTCTTACTGGTGCATCAATTCATGAAATTAATACGTTAAGAAAGCACTATTCTAGTGTAAAAGGAGGAAAATTAGCAATTAATTCAAAAGCTTCTTTTGTTTCTCTCATTATATCTGATGTTATCGGAAATGATCCTTCGTTTGTTGCTTCTGGTCCTACTGTACCTGACATAACTACTTGGAAAGATTGTAATGAAATCATAAAGAAGTATAATATGGAAAACATAATTTCTGAAGCAGCTTTTACGATTTTAGAGAATGGTTTACAAGAAAAGCTTCCTGATACTCCTTCGGACGCATCCCTATTTTCTCATATTCATAATTTCGTAATCGGGAATAATATTCTTGTTTTAGATAATCTAAAGAAGAGATTATCTGACAATTACTGTGTAAAACTATTGGATTACAAAATATATGGTGAAGCAAAAGTAAAAGGCAAAGAACTCGCAAGTATTGCTTCATCTATTCTAAATGAAAAGAAAATCTCAAATTCTTCTCCATTTTGCTTCCTTTTATTTGGTGGCGAAACTACAGTTAAAATTGATGATTTTTCAGGTTTAGGTGGGAGAAATCAAGAATTAGCTCTTTCATTTGCTCTCTCAAATAAAGCGAAATTACCTATTTATCTTGTATCATTTGGAACTGATGGCATTGATGGTAATTCACAGGCAGCAGGAGCAATTGTAGGACCATTTACAATTAAGAGTGAAAATCATAAACAAATTGCTATACAAGCTCTATCTTCTCATGATTCTAATAGTTTCTTTAAAGAAAATGGAGGGGAAATAATTACTGGATATACAGGGACCAACATTATGGATATTAGTATAATTTGTGTCAAAACAAATCTTTAGTTCCTACTACTCATGTCTTGTATTTTTTCTTCTATATTTTTACTTTGTAGAGCAACAAACAAATCTGATAGTGTCCTTTCTAACAGTACCCTTGCTGTATCTTTTTTTCTTCGAAAATCTTGAACTAAATTCTTTCCATATTCAATTTGCAAAAACGACCCATATAGTTCTTTCATTACTTCATAATACTGTTTTGCTTCAATGATCTTTCCTTCAACCAATTTTTCAAGTATAAATCGTCTTAATTCTCCTATTAGGTCCGCTATTCCAAGTAAATAAGCTTGTTCTGTGATATTGAGTTCCTTAACAGTTGGGAAATTCTTCTCTATTACTAGATTGTAAAGTAATTTTGCTTCTGCATATTCCTGAAATGCTACATTGATAATACCTATTTGGTAATGAGTTTTTTCATCTTTCAGGAGTGTATTAATTTCTTTTAAATGCTGTTCAGCTTTCTCTAATCTCTCTTCTGCTTGTTTGATTTGATTATTGTGAAAGCTTTCAATACTCTGACCAGAGTATTTGATGATCGCTCGTGATAATTTCAGCAATTCATCTCTACTCTTATCCATTTCTACTAATCTTTTTTCGATTTGATTTGCAATTATCCGGAAATTGGCACTATTTACCATTATTATCATATTTTCTCTTCTTTGATACTACAAATATTTTGTGATTGAGTGTCTTAGTATCTAGAATAAAGAATTAATACTAGCTCTATATTCGTTACATCGAAAGTTACTAGGAAGATATCTATGTTTCAGAAGCTCTATGATGATTTACTAATACAAGTAGATAGCGCACTTCAAGAATTTATGCTTGACCAGGTGCGATCAGTAGAAAATAATCCTTTCCTACACTATTACTATAACAAAGTAAAAGACTATCTGTTTAATGGAGGAAAACGATTCAGACCGATTCTTATGATTCTTTCCCATACTTCAATATATCCAGAAAGTATTAGTAAAGGCATTATTCAAGCGTCACTTTCTTTGGAACTTTTACACAACGCTAGTTTAATTCATGATGATATAATGGATAATGCCGTTATACGTAGAGGAAAAAGAGCATTCCATAGAGAACTTAGGAAATACGCAAAAGAAAATTATCCCGAGAAGAATGTAAATTGTGATGACTATGGTCTAGGGATGGGTATTCTTGGTGGAGACTATGTCTATAATCTAGCTTACAAATCTATTCATGTTGATGACTATCCACCAGAAGTAATATTAAGAGCTTCAAAAGAGTTCAATGAAGGTTTCTTAGACGTCGTTCAAGGTGTAATTTTCGAGACTGATTTAATGGGTAGATATAATGTCTCAGAAGAAGAGTATCTGGAGATGATTACTGGAAAAACTGCTGCATTATTTGAAAGAGCAGCGAGAATGGGTGCTGTTTTTGCTCAAGGATCTGAATCACAGATTGAATGTCTCGGAAACTTTGGTAGAAATTCAGGAATAGCTTTTCAGCTTGTTGATGATATAATAGGAACATTTGGAGATTCAGAGAAAACGGGAAAACCAGTAGATAGTGATTTAAGGGAAGGAAAAAAGACGATTTTGGTAATTAAAGCGTTTCAAAATGCTACCAAAGAACAGGGTAAAAGGATGAATGAAATCTTGGGTAAACAAGATGCTACTCAAGAAGAAATAAATGAAATTCGAGACATTATTCGAGAAACAGGAGCACTGGATTATACACATCAAAAAGCTGAAGAATTTTATAATATTAGTGAAAAATATCTAGATGAAGCAAATCCCACAATTGATAGTAACTATAGGAAATATCTAAGTGAAATTGCTAGAATGGGTGTTTATCGAGTTAAATAGAAAGATGGTTTAAATGATCCTACCTACAGCAGAGATTGTATGTTTAGGAAACGAACTTCTCATAGGTATCACAATAAACACTAATGCATCTTTTATCGGTGAAAAACTTACAGAACTAGGTTATGAAGTGCGTAGAGTAACTTGTATAAGAGATGAAGTTGATTTGTCCGTAGAATTTTTCAAAGAATTGTTTAAAAGAAAACCTAAACTTGTGATAGTTTCAGGTGGTTTAGGACCTACTTATGATGATATTCAACTCAAAGTTATTTCAAAGTCAACTGAGCTAGAACTACAGGAAAACTCGGAAGCACTTGAACAAATCAAGAAATATTATAGTAAAAGGGATCTAAAATTGACAAAAGAGAGAAGGAAAATGGCATTCATTCCTGAAGGTGCAAAGGTTTTAGATAATCAAGTTGGAGGTGCTCCTGGATGTCACGTAGTCTACAAAGAAATGGATATTTATTGTCTTCCTGGAGTACCAACTGAGATGAAAGATATTTTCAATAGGCACATATTTCCATATTTACGAAAACAGAATGAATATCAGCTTTTTCAAAGAAAATTCCAGATTACAGGTTGTGCAGAAAGCGAGCTAGCACCTTTTATTAATGAAGTTAAGATTAATTTTCCAGAATTATATATAAAATCTCATCCAGAATATAAAGGGGAATCAGGCATTGTAATTCATATTTCAGGTTATGGTGAATCTGAAGAAAAAAAAGTCGTTTCCGTAATGGAAATCTTACAAAATGATTTTAGAAGAAATTTCCCACATAGTGAAATTAAAGCAATAAAAGAGTAGAATAAAATGTCTCAAAGATATTACACAATATTTATGCTTGGTACAGCAGGAAGCGGTAAGACTGTATTGACTCGTACTTTATTAGATTGGTTTTCAGAAAAAAAACTCAATGTAGCCACTTTGAACTTAGATGCTGGAGTAAAGAGGTTACCTTACAATCCGGATATAGATGTACGAGATATGGTAAGTATAGATAATCTAACGGAAAAACTGAACCTTGGACCAAACGGAGCTATGATAGCTAGTATGGATCTTATCGCAACAAAGATAGCGGAGTTAAAGGATGAAATTGATTATATTAGGCCTGAATATCTACTTATTGATACACCAGGTCAAATCGAGCTTTTTGCATATAGAAGCAGTGGAAGACTAATATCTTCTATAATAGCAGAAGAAAGTCAACCGGTTTCTATATTCTTGATTGATCCATCTCTAGTTCTTCGTCCTGAAGGTTTTTCTAGTATTCTATTGTTAAGTGTCTCTGTTGCTTTCCAGTTATCTCTCCCTCAGCTTGTCTCTATTTCGAAACAAGATATTATTGAAAAGGAGCAAATGGAAAGGCTAGAAAGTTGGATGGATTCACCAGATACGTTAATTTCAGATATCCAAAGTAGTGGCCAAGTATCCTTATCCCAACAATTAGGGATTAGCATAATAGAAATTTTGGAGCAATACAAAATGACAGGAGAACTTATTCCAATTAGTGCAAGTACTGGTTATAATATTGATACAATTATTGGTTTGATGGAGAGAGAATGGGGAGTAAGAGATGATTTCTATGAGTGATTTTAATCAATCCGAAAATGTATTGTTAAGAAATAGGTTATAATCCAAATCGTCTTTGCCTTCTTTGATATGTTCTAACTGCTCTCCAAAGATCTATTTTCCTGAATAATGGCCAATGAACATCAACAAAGTAATATTCAGAATATGCAGATTGCCATAAAAGAAAACCTGACAAACGTTCTTCACCTGATGTACGTATCATAAGATCTGGATCTGGTAATCCATTTGTGTAAAGGTGCTTGCTAATCAATTCTTCATTAAGCTCATTTGAATCTAAATGTCCTTCTGCTGTTTTTAGAACAATTTGTTTGAGTGCATCTACTATTTCAGCTCTTCCTCCATACGCCATGCAGATATTCAATCGAAAATTATCGAACTTCTCAGTAGTTTTTTCGGTGATTTTTATTTCTTCTTGTAATTCTTTAGGAAGTAAATTCAACCTTCCTAATACTTTTACTTCCACTTGATTCTTAAGAATACGTTTGTCCTCGCGTAACATTCGAAGTTTATGAACTGCTAGTTTCATTATTATTTCTACTTGATCTTTAGGACGTGAGAAATTATCTGTAGAAAAAATCCAACATGTTACAACCTTAACCCCAAGTTTCCAACACCAATCAAGAACTTCTTCTAGTTTGTCAGCACCTAATTCATATCCGTCCTCAATACCTAGTCCTAATTTCTTACTTGCTCGGCGATTTCCGTCTAAAATTATTCCTATATGCTGCGGAATTACATTGTTCTTTATTTCTGAATAAAGCTTCTTTTCGTAGATTTTATACACAAATTGTGGGATTAATATCCGCATTCATTGACACCAGTTTTGTTTTTCTAATCTTATAATGAGTATTAAGGATTTTTAGCTTTTACTGTTTATTCTATTTCCAATTAATCAATTTTAACATTACTATATAAAAAATGTGAAATGAGTTTGGAGAATATTCAGACGAATATATATATATCCGAAATTATCTACTTATTTGAAGAAATGACAGAAAGAGTTCTAAAAATACTGCGAAGACAAACAAAACGTATATGTTGTGTTTTTGATGGTGAGCTATTGGAAACTCTTTTCTCAAAGAATATTAAAAGATTAATTGAACAAATTGAAGAAATAGGTAGTATAAGAAAGAATCTTGCAGTTTTCGATCATCAGTTGAAACCTGAAACCTATTCGATGTTTATTAATTGCGGAATCTCCCCCACTATTGTACCTTCGGATAAAGATGTATACATGGCACTTGAATGCTTGGATATAATAAATACTCAGGAACCAGATATGCTTTGTATTGGAATAGTCAATGATGCCTTGTTACCTGTCGTTGTGACAGCAAGAGAAACAATGGATATTCTCCTTATCGCAAATACAAAAAAACATTCAGAAAATTATTTACCTTTCACAGATTTTTTGATTATTATTGAAGATTTAGTAAAATAAGC